>NZ_FPBY01000197.1 GCF_900116755.1 Clostridium sp. DSM 8431 | reverse complement strand
CTAGTTCGATGTCTTGCAGGTGCAAGCTCCGCTATGTCGGAAATCTTACCATTAAAGCCTTTAGATATCATAGCATTCATGATATTTTCTAAATGCTTTAACTGAGGATTTGTTAAGTAAAAATCAAAATTTAATTGATTAAAAAATTTGTATATTGATGGTTCGTTTGATATAATTGTGTTCTGAAACATTTATGTATCTCCTTGTTGAATTTTGTGTAGGAACTTAATTATAACAGAGATTTATCATAAATGTTTTTTTATTTTATTCAGTTGTAAAATTATTCAAGCATTTTTGCACTATTATAGTATTAAAAAAAGTAAGTAAATTTTTATCAAACAAAACTTCAGTATTTGTTATCGCAGTAGCAGTAATAGCCTTTATTTGTCCGGATTTATTTAGCTGGGTTAAAGGAACTAAACAAAGCACCATTTTAGGTATTATCATGCTTGGTATGGGAATGACTTTAACAAAGCAGGATTTTAAAATTTTAGCAGAAAGACCATTAGATATATTTATAGGGGCATGTGCACAATATACAATTATGCCTCTTATAGCATTTACTATAGCTAATATTTTAGGACTTCCAACAGGAATAGGGGTAGGTCTTATTTTAGTAGGATGTTGTCCTGGAGGGGTATCTTCAAATATTATGTCTTTCTTATGCAAAGGAGATGTTGCATTCTCAGTTGGAATGACAACTGCATCAACTATTCTTTCGCCAGTTTTAACACCTTTTTTAGTACTTCAACTTGTTGGGGAACAAATAGAAGTACAAGCTTTTGGAATGTTTAAAAGTATATTAATAGTTACTATTTTACCAATTGCCATAGGATTTATTTGTAATCTTATATTTGATAAAAAAGAGAGCTTTAAAGATGTTAAAGAGGTTATGCCAGGAATATCTGTTATTGGACTTGCTCTTATAGTTGGTGGTGTAATAGCACTTCAAGGAAGTAATTTTGTTAAGTCAGGCTTATTAATTTTCCTTGCAATATTCTTGCATAATTCAATTGGATATCTTTTAGGATATGGAGTTGGAATATTAACTAGAATGTCTGACGCTAAAAGACGTACTATATCAATAGAAGTTGGTATGCAAAATGCTGGTCTTGCAACTAACCTTGCAACTGCACATTTTGGAGCACTTCCAGAGGCTGCTATAGCTAGTGCTGTTTCATGTGTATGGCACTCAATAACAGGTACTCTTCTTGCAGGACTATTTATTCAAATTGATAATATGAAAAAAAGAAAAATGGAAAACTTAAAAAATAAAGCTGCTTAAAAATTAAGAATTTCTTATTTTTTACATTTATTCAATAAAAATACAAATAATGCATATATAATATAACCATACCGGTAAAGGGGGATGGTTATGGGAGATTTTAAAATTATAAGAAAGCAGAAATTTAATATAAAAAAAGCTAGGTCAATTGAAATGTCTCTCTTAGTATCTATGATTGTATTAAGTTTATTTGGAATACTTAATATATACTTATGTACCAAGGGAGGTAGGTTTAGCAGCCCATACATTTTTTTGAAGCGTCAGTTAACATGGTTTATGGTATCCATGGTTGTAATGTATTTAATTTTAAATATTGATTATAAAATTATTTATAATTATACAGACGCAATCTATTGGTTTACTATATTTTTGCTACTTTTAGTATGGGTGCCAGGTATAGGGCAAAAGGTAAATGGTGCTTATGGATGGCTTAATTTAAGGGTATGTCAAATTCAACCCTCCGAACTAGCTAAGTTTTCACTCATTCTTATGCTTTCAAAGCAAATTGAAATTATGAAAGGAAAAGTGAATGACTTAAAAAATTTATCTATATTAGCAGGATATTCAGCATTAACAATACTATTAATATTAATTCAAAAAGATATGGGAATGACTATGGTATGTTTCTTTATAATACTTGGAATATTATTTTTGGCAGGTCTGGATAAAAGGATAATTTATAGTGGGATGGCTGTCTTACTTATCATGATTGTGATATTTTGGAATTCAGGACTTATATTAAATCACCAAAAAGAGAGAATAAAAGAATTTATGAGTTCAGATTCAAATGTAACATCCCAAGGATATCAATTAGATCAAGGGATGGTAGGTGTTGGTGCTGGAGGGTTATTTGGAAACAAGTTAAGTCTTGCACCTTATGTAGAAGCAGGATATGCAGCAAGTCATGTTCCAGAAATTCAAACAGATTTTATCTTTACTGCTATAGGAGAGCAATGGGGATTTTTGGGGGCCATGTTTGTATTAATTTTATATGGAATTATGATTGTAAAGATGATTAATATATCAAAAACTGCAAAAGATATATTTGGATCTTTAATAAGTATAGGAATGGTATCATATTTACTATTTGCAATATTTCAAAATATAGGAATGACAATAAAACTACTTCCTATAACGGGGATAACCCTTCCACTTTTAAGTTATGGAGGAAGTTCACTTCTAACTACCATAGCAACAATTACATTAGTAATTAATGTGGGAATGCATAAAAAGAAATTATCATTTGATAATGAAGAGTAGTTTATTAAAATGGGGATTCAAGAATTTGAATCCCTATTTTTTACCAACTTATTTTTGTTTTATTTTTAGAATTTTTGCAAGGAAGCTTAAATTCAAAGAAAGTAAGATATTTACCATTTTTAGTGAATTTATCACATACTATATGTAAAAGATATCCTAGAATGAAACCAAAGGTAAAATATAAATTTCCCATTAGGTATATACTATAACAAAAAAGAGCTGTTCCTAAGATCTTATGAGTAAACATTCTATGTGGAGATAACTTTCCAAGTATAGTTACTATTGAAAAAGTTATAATACCAATCAAACTTTCCTTATTGATTTTTATCCAATTAAGAAGGTTTTCCACCATTAAAAGCTGTCCACTTACATAGGTTATAGTGAAAAGTATTATTAATACTGCAAGTACTTTGTTAAATGCTGTAGAGGCCTTTGATTTTTCAGAATCTATATCAGGCATATAAGACCCTACAAAACTTCCACCAATAAGACAAGCGATGGGTAATGGTGAATTTATAGTATTATTCATAACAAGGAAGGCACTCATAGTAACACTTGCTGTGGTACCAATAACCATATGTTGTTTTCCTGTCATTAGTTCTTTTCCTTTCTATTTATTGAAGTTAATATAAATAATTCTAAATTATTTCCTGATAAAAATAAAGATTGTATTAGTAATAAAACACCTATATTATCACTATATTTGAAAATATAGCCCAAATAAATAGCAAATAGTTAAGATAAGAATATTATAAAAAATATAAGATAAAACATATCACAAATTATTTTTAAGTTTAATAGTAATTTTAGGAGAAACAAAGTTATGAAGGTGAGAAAATTTAACCTTAAGAATAATGATAGTAAGGATATTGCTATGAAGGTTTCATGGATAAGTATCACTGCAAATTTACTGCTATCATTATTTAAATTACTTGCAGGTATAATAGGAAAGTCAGGGGCCATGATATCTGATTCAATACATTCTGCTTCAGATGTTTTTAGTACTTTTATTGTAGTTATAGGTATAAGGATATCTAATAAAGCTTCAGATGATGAACATCAATATGGCCATGAAAGATTTGAGTGTGTTGCATCAATTATTCTTTCTATAATTTTATTTTTAATTGGTGTAGGTATAGGTTATGAAGGAATATTAAAGATTATAAACAGAGAAGAAAAGGCTTTAGCTATGCCAGGTACAATTGCTCTTGTAGCAGCTATTATATCTATTATGGTAAAGGAATGGATGTATTGGTATACCAAAAAGGCAGCTAAAAAGATTAATTCTACTGCACTTATGGCTGATGCATGGCATCATAGATCAGATTCATTATCTTCAATAGGAGCATTAATAGGTATTGCAGCATCAAAGAAAGGATTTCCTATATGTGATTCTATAGCAAGTATTGTTATAGCTATATTTATAATTAAAGCAGCCTATGAGGTATTTAAGGATTCCATAGATAAATTAATTGATAAATCCTGTGATGTAGATGTAGTTGAAAATATGAAGAAAGTTATTTTAAATGAAGAAGGGGTAATTGATATTGATGACATAAGAACAAGGCTTTTTGGTTCTAAAATATATGTAGACATAGAAATTGCAGCTGATGGTAATAAGACCCTTACTGAAGTTCATAAAATTGCACAAAATGTACATGATTCTATAGAAAGAGAATTTCCTGATGTTAAACATTGCATGGTTCATGTTAATCCTAGAACCTGAAATAATTAATTTGATGGTATATAAAAATTACAAAAATAAAATTTATACATCTTTTTTGTTTATATTTTTATTAAATTTAAAATTGAAGTTAGAATTTATCCGTATACTAAATATGATGTATAATAAATAAAGATAAGTAAATAATTAAATTTAGGAGGAAAGTCAATGATACAAGATATATCGTTAAAATTTAATAATTCATATAGTAAAAAAGAACCTAAAGATGACAGTATTATATTATTTTATAGAGATAAAGATATATTAATAAAAAAGGATAGAGAAAAGGGAGCCTTTCTTAAGTATAGTGAAATTAAGAATGAAAAAGGAGAGTATACATATTTATTTTCTATAGATAGTACAGATTATTTTTTATCAGAAGGAAGTAACTTAGATGAAAAATTAATTGATTGTGAAATGAAAAATGTAAGATCACTTCGTGAATTAAGACCTAAGCATTTAGCCTTTGCTGGGCTAACAGGTTATCAATTATATAATTGGTATAAAAATAATAAGTTTTGTGGAAGATGCGGCCATGAATTAGAAAAGGATAATAAAGAAAGAATGCTTCGTTGCAGTAACTGTAATAATATGATTTACCCTAAAATATGCCCAGCAGTTATAGTTGCAGTAACAGATGGAGACAGGCTGTTAATGACTAAATATGCAAGTGGTGTAATTAAGTCATATAACTTAGTTGCAGGCTTTACAGAAATAGGTGAAACACTAGAAGAAACAGCTAAGAGAGAAGTTATGGAGGAAGTTGGCTTAAAGGTTAAAAATATAAGATACTATAAAAGTCAGCCATGGTCTCTTACAGATACTATTTTAACAGGCTTTGTTGCAGAGGTAGATGGAGATACAAATGTGACTATAGATACTGAAGAATTATCAGTGGCTCATTGGATTCATAGAGATGATATTACTACAGAATTTGATGATTTTAGCTTAACTAATGAAATGATAATGAAATTTAAAAATAATGAATTAGTTTAAGACCAGCTAATAATAGTCAAGTAAATAAAAAAATATTATTTTTTTAAAAAAGGGTATAGCAAACAAACTATTTGTAAAACACGAATGGTTGCAAAAAATGTAAATTGATTAAGCTACACTATTTTGAGAAATATTTTCTAAAAACATTTGCTTATGTATTTTATGATTTCGTAGCTCAAACGGAGTTTGGTTTCGAAGTACAGCGAAGATATAATTTATTAATTTGTGCATTATAGCAACTAAAGCAACTTTAGCTTTTTTGCCTTGCAAATTAACTTTATAGTATTCTAATAAAACGCCATTAATAGGAGTTCCATTACGAGTACATCTAATAGAAGCAAGTGCTGCTGAATATAAAGCTCTTCACCGATACGAGTTCCGCGCTTTGAAATTTTACATTGATTGCCTTGGAATTTACCAGACTGATTAACAGAGCTGTCTATACCAAAGAAGGCTACAAGGTGTTTTGGCTTAATAAAGCCATTAATATCACCTATTTCAGCTATTAATGTAATAGCTGTTAAACGTCCTATACCAGGAATTGAATCTATTAATTCAATATTTTTCTTAATAGATTCAGAGAATTCAGATGACTCAATCAAAATATTAATTTCATTTAGTAAATTAT
>NZ_FPBY01000090.1 GCF_900116755.1 Clostridium sp. DSM 8431 | reverse complement strand
TATATATCTCCTAACTTTCTTTTATTTAATTATACAGAAAAGTACCCTATAGGATAGACTTTTTTTATATTGTCTATTCTATAGGGTACATTTTAGAGTGCTAGTATAATAGCTTTTTTTAATGATTTTAAGTATATTATTTGAATCTTATAATGTTAGTTTGATTATGAAAAACTAGTTAAAATTTCATGTTATATATTTTGGACATAGAAAAATAATAAATATAGTAAATGAAAAGGATTAAAATATTTAGATGGCTAATTAAAAAATAGGGGGAAATTAAATAAAATTAAAATTATATTAATAAATATATGAGAATATTGATTTATAATATAAATAGGAGTAATATATTAGTTAGTCGACTAAATAAAAGAAGGAAAATATATTTGGAAAAAGAGCAATCATTACAGAAGCTATTTCTTCAAGTTGCAAGACTTCATTTTTTGAGAAGCCATAGTCTTATTGAAAAAACAGAAGTTCATCATGGACAAGGAAGCCTTTTAGTAGCACTTCACTTTTCTAATGGTCAGACTCAGAAAAAGCTTGCTGATTCTATGGGGATAAAGCCAGCAACTTTGAATGTAATGATAAAAAGAATGGAGAAAACTGGACTTGTCAAAAAAGAACAAGATAAAAAGGACCAGAGAACCACTAGAATTTTCATAACAGAAAAGGGAGAAGGAGAATATCATAAAGTTAGATTGATTTGGGAGCAAATAGAAGAAGAAATGTTTAAAAACCTAACTGTTGAAGAAAAAATCATTTTAAGAAGAGTTCTTCTGCAAATTCAAGATAATTTTTTAGAACTAATGCCAGATGCAAAACTTTTTTGCCATATTAAGGGGAAAAATTAAAACAGGAGGAAAAACTAGATGTTTAAATTGATTAAGTATTTAAAAGGGTCAGTTGGGGCAGTATTAGTAATAATAGCATTACTGATTGTACAAGCTTTTTGCGACCTTTCTCTTCCAGATTATACGTCAAGTATAGTCAATGTTGGGATACAACAAGGAGGAGTAGAAGATGCAGTACCAACCGTAATAAGAGAATCTGAATTAAATAAAATTTTGCTGTTTGTAAGTCCGGAGGATAAGAATGAAATCTTAGATGATTATACTTTATTAAGTAAAAATACATTAACTCCAGATGAACTTAAAGATCTTGAAGAAGAATATCAAGATTTAGCAAATGAACCTTTGTATGAGTTGAATGACTTAGATACTGCAAAGAGAAATGATTTAAATCAAATAATTAGTAAACCTATAGTAATTGTTTCAACTTTAGAAGCACAAGAAAATAGTGCTCAAATGTTTAAGGCAATTTCAATGATGCCACAAGAACAGTTTGAAAAGCAATTTTCTGAAATTAATGAAAAATTTAAAGATATGCCAGATAGTATGATTATTCAAGCTGCAACAAGTTATGTTAAGGCTGAATATAAAACAATTGGTATTGATACTGACGCTATGCAGATAACATATATATTAACAATTGGTGCTAAAATGATAGGAATAGCCCTTGTAAGTATGGCAGCAGCAGTAGTTGTTGGATATATAGGTGCAAGAGTTGCAGCTAAGATTGCTAGAAATCTTAGAGGACAATTATTTGGAAAGGTGCTACAGTTTTCCAATGAAGAAATGGAAAAATTCTCTACAGCTTCTTTAATTACACGTAGTACAAATGATATTCAGCAGATACAAATGTTTATTGTTATTTTCTTGAAAATAGTAATATATGCTCCAATATTAGGTATTGGTGGTGTATATAAAGTATTCCAGACAGATGTTTCAATGTCATGGATAATAGCTTTAGCAGTAGTAGTAATATTTGCAGTTATTCTTGTATTATTCTCTGCAGTAATGCCTAAGTTTAAGGTTATACAAAAATATGTTGATAGATTAAACCTTGTTACTCGTGAAATAGTAACTGGTATTCCTGTAATTAGAGCATTTAGTACACAAAAACATGAATATGAAAGATTTGAAGTTGCTAATAAAGATTTAACTAAGACAAATCTTTTTGTTAATAGAGTAATGGCTGGAATGATGCCTACAATGATGCTTATAATGAATGGTATAACAGTACTTATTGTATGGAACGGTGGAAAAGCAGTAGATGCAGGAAGCATGCAAGTTGGGGATATGATGGCTTTTATTCAATATGCAATGCAAATAATAATGGCATTCTTAATGCTTTCTATGATTTCTATATTACTTCCAAGAGCTGCAGTATCAGCAGGACGTGTTAATGAAGTTTTAGATACTGATGTAGTTATTAAAGATACTGATTCTCCTAAGAAGTTTATAGATGCTAAGAAGGGCTATGTTGAATTTAAGAATGTTTCATTTAAATATCCTGATGGAGATGAAAATGTTATTGAAAATGTTTCATTTACAGCAAAACCAGGAGAAACTACTGCATTTATAGGAAGTACTGGTTCAGGAAAATCTACTTTAATCAATTTAATACCTCGTTTCTATGATGCAACTGAAGGTGAAATTTTAGTTGATGGAGTTAATATTAAAGATGTTTCTCAACATGACTTGAGAGATAGAATAGGTTATGTACCTCAAAAAGGTATATTATTCTCAGGAACTATAGAATCAAATCTTAAGTATGGTAAAAATGATGCCACAGAAGCAGAAGTTGAAAAAGCAGCTAGAATTGCTCAAGCTACAGAATTTATTGAATCTAAACCAGAAAAATATGAATCACCAATAGCTCAAGGTGGTACTAACGTATCTGGTGGTCAAAAGCAAAGACTTTCAATAGCTAGAGCTGTAGCTAAAGAACCAGAAATTTATATATTCGATGATAGTTTTTCTGCCCTTGATTATAAAACTGATGCAACTCTAAGAAAGGCATTAAAGAAAGAAACTGGTGACAGTACAGTGCTTATAGTTGCTCAAAGAATAAGTACTATTCTACATGCAGAGCAGATAATAGTTCTAGATGAAGGTAAAGTTGTTGGTAAGGGTACACATAAAGAACTTTTAAAGACTTGTGAAGTTTATAAAGAAATTGCTGAATCACAACTTTCAAAGGAGGAGCTTGAAAATGAGTAATAAGAAACCGGCAATGGGTCGAGGTCCAATGGGCGGCAGGATGCATGGAGAAAAAGCTAAGGACTTTAAAGGAACATTACGCAAATTACTTAAAGAAATGAAACCTTTCAGAGTTGGAGTAATAACAGTTATCATTTTTGCAATGGTAAGTACTGTATTCTCTATAGCAGGACCAAAGATATTAGGTAAGGCTACTACTGAAATATTTAGAGGATTAGTTGCTAAAGTTTCGGGAAGCGGCTCAGGTATAGATTTTGATCATGTTGCTAAAATTTTAATAACTATTTTAGTACTTTATTTAATAAGTGCATTATTCCAATTTATGCAAAGCTATATTATGAGTGGTATTTCACAAAAGCTATGTTACAACCTTAGAAATGAAATGGAACATAAGCTAGATAGACTTCCAATGAACTACTTTGAAAGCAGAACAAATGGTGAAGTTTTATCAAGATTTACTAACGATATAGATACATTAGGACAAAGTTTAAATCAAAGTATAACTCAGGTAATTACTTCAGTAACAACTTTAGTTGGTATTTTAATAATGATGATTTCTATAAGTATTCCAATGACTTTAATCGCTGTACTTGTTTTACCTGTTGCAGCATTATTAATTGGAGGAGTAGCTAAGAAATCACAAAAACACTTTAAGTTACAACAAGAATATTTAGGTCACGTTAATGGACAAGTAGAAGAAGTTTATGGTGGCCATAACATAGTTAGAGTATTTAATGCAGAAAAGAGATCTAAAGAAGAATTTGATAAAGTAAATGATAAGTTATATGATTCTGCTTGGAGATCACAATTTTTATCAGGTATGATGATGCCTATTATGACTTTCGTAGGAAACCTTGGATATGTTGGAGTTTCAATAATGGGTGGATATCTTGCTGTTAAGGGTTCAATTGAAGTTGGTGATATTCAATCATTCATTCAATATGTAAGAAGTTTCAATCAACCAATAGCACAACTTGCACAAGTATCAAACTTATTACAAACAACTATGGCAGCTGCTGAAAGAGTTTTTGAATTCTTAGAAGAAGATGAAGAAGAACAATTTGCAAAAAATCCAGTAAGCACTAAGGGACTTGAAAGTAGTGTTCAATTTGAAAATGTTCATTTTGGATACAATCCTGATAAGATAATCATTAATGATTTCAGCACTAAGGTTAAGCCAGGTCAAAAGGTTGCAATAGTTGGACCTACTGGAGCTGGTAAAACAACTATGGTTAAGCTATTAATGAGATTCTATGATGTTAATAGTGGAGCAATTAAGATTGATAACCATAATATTAAGGACTTTAATAGATCAGACCTTAGAGAAATGTTTGGTATGGTTCTTCAAGAAACTTGGTTATTTAATGGAACTATTGCTGACAATATTAAGTATGGTAAGCTTAATGCAACTCAAGAAGAAATAGAGAAGGCAGCAAAGGCAGCACGTATTCATCACTTTATTAAGACTTTACCTGGTGGATATAATATGGAACTTAATGAAGAAGCATCAAATGTATCTCAAGGTCAAAAGCAATTATTAACTATTGCAAGAGCTATTTTAGCTGATCCTAAGATATTAATACTAGATGAAGCAACAAGTTCTGTTGATACTAGAACAGAAGTATTAATCCAAGAAGCTATGGATAACTTAATGGAAGGAAGAACGAGTTTCGTAATTGCCCACAGATTATCCACAATTAAGAATGCAGATATGATTTTAGTAATGAAAGATGGAGATATAATTGAACAAGGTAACCATGAAGAGTTACTAGCTAAGAAAGGATTCTATTATAACCTTTATAATTCTCAATTTGAGAAGGAAGATGCTGCAGTTTAATGAACTATGTTTATATAATTAGATGTGGAGATGGTTCATTATACACAGGATGGACAAATAATTTAGAAAAGCGTTTTGAAGCTCATAGTCAAGGAAAAGGTGCAAAATATACTAGAGGAAGAGGTCCTCTAAAGCTTGTTTATTTTGAGACTTTTGATGATAAAAGAGAGGCCATGAGAAGAGAATACGCTATAAAAAAAATGAAAAAAAATGAGAAAGAAAATCTCATAGTAAGTCGCCAGATATTCTAAATATCTGGTGATTTTCATTATTTGTGATAATATAATTTATAAAGATTTTAATATTTTAGAAAGGTGGGATTATATGCATTATTCATGCTATCAAATACTAGCGTTATTTTGTATATATTCATTTTTGGGCTGGTGCACAGAAGTAATATATCACACAGTAAAGACAGGAGAGTTTGTTAATAGAGGATTTTTAAATGGACCTGTTTGTCCTATATATGGATTTGGAGTATTAACAGTTATAGTTGCTTTAGAACCACTTAAAGATAATTTGTTAGTGCTATTTATAGGTTCAGTATTTTTAACAAGTTTAATTGAATTTGTTACTGGTTTTGTATTAGAAAAGATATTCCATGATAAATGGTGGGATTATTCTGATGAACCCTTTAACATAAAGGGATATATATGTCTTAGATTTTCATTATTATGGGGGATAGCTTGTCTTTTAGTTGTAGATATTGCACATCCTTTAATATTTGATTTCCTTAAAGCTGTTCCTTTAACTTTAGGAAAAATTCTATTAACAATAAGTTTAGTAGCATTTATTGTAGACTTTATAGTAACAGTATTAAGAATTTCTAAGTTTAAGAAGAGCATTCGTGTATTAGATGAATTAGCTAATAATATAAAAGTAATATCAAATGAAATAGGAGAAAATATTTCAGATGGAGTACTTTTTGCTATGGAAAAAGAAGAGGCTGTTAGAGGAAATGTTGATTCTGTAAAAGAAACTATTTCTTCAAAAATTGATGTAGAAAAGAGAAAGAAAGAATTAGCTAAACTTAAAGGTAAATATAATGAGTTTGTTGAAAAACAAAAAATTGGGTACGATAGAATATTTAAGGCATTCCCAGCTTTACAAAAAGGAAAATACAAAAGTTATATTGATAAGTTAAAAGTTCGTTATAAAAAATAAAGGTTAATACTTATATTTGTGTTGTTTAAGGGCTATATTGTCGTAAAATAGGATGATATAAGCTTAAAAGTTCAAATAAAGGTATTAAAACTATAGTATTATAGAAAGTAATGATTACTAAATTTTCTATAATAGAAACATATAAAGCAAAAAAATAAAATAATAGTTGTAGCATTGAAAATGAGTAACATAATAATTATTAAAGGAGAAAAGGTATGAAACTCAAAAAAATGCTAAGTAGTATTTTAGCTGGTGCTGTTTTTATTACCTCATTTTCACTTTTTGGTGAAACAAAGATAGTAAAAGCAGCATCAATTGCTTCAATACCAAATACAAGTAGACAGATTAAAAACTATGATAAAAGCTTTATGTCACTTACAGGCTTTGCATCAGTTAATAATTCAGTAAGTGATAGAAGTAAATATGTAGGAACATCTTACTATCGAAAAGTAGGAAGTGAAAGAGAATTTTTAAATGCAGTTCTAGAAGCACAAAGTGGAAAAGTAAAAGTTATTGAAATTACTAAAGATTTAAACTTAGGATGGAAAGAACTTAACTTAGATTCAGGTGAAAAATCAAAGTACAGCTTTCTATCTGAATATGAAAAACCAACTAATGGATATACAAATCCAACACTTGCACAGGCGGGGGTATCTAAATTAAACATTTCTAATACTAATGGACTAACGATATTTTCAACTAGTGGAAAAACAATCAGACATACTGAATTTAAATTACAGTCATCAGCAAATGATATTGCTATAAGAAACTTAAAATTTGATGATATGTGGCAGTTTGATGATTCAGGAAAACATAAAGAAGTAGGATGGACATTTATTAAGGTAAATGGTGCTAATAATGTATGGATCGATCACTGTAAATTTACTAATGCAGCTGATGGAAATGTAGATATTGAAAATGGATCATCAGGCCTTACTTTTTCTTGGTGTGAATTTGGAGCTGAAACTACAGAAAATCCATTAAGTGATAGTGCAATTTATAAATCAATAAATTATATGGAACAAAAATATAATAGTGGTCAGCTTGACTCAAATAGTGTGTATTACAAAATGAGAAAAGGCGGAGCAACTAAAAATCAAATAATGGCCTTTGAAGCTTATCATAGCAAATGTTCTTTAGTTGGTTCAGGTGATAAGTACTTTACTAATTATGTTGATAGTAATGGTAAAGATTATAAAGATGGAAACCAAAGATTAAGATTAACTCTTGCTTATTATAAATATAATAATGTTGGACAACGTGTACCAATGATACGTCAAGGGGTAGGGCATATGTTTAACTGTGTTGTAGATGATACAGGACATATGGATATTTTAAAGAAAGTAAGTGCAATTAAAAATTTAAATATTGATAATTTAGCAAGATGTATTAATGCTAGAAATGGTGCATCTATAGGAGCAGATACTTGTGTATTTAATGGAGTTAATGAACCTATTGTAGGAACAGAGCGTCAGGGTGATGATGTTGCAAATATGAATAAGCCATGGGACACTTTATTTGCTAATGCTTATAATAATGCTTTAATTGTTAATTCAAAGGTTACTAATGACTATGGTACATACACAGGAAGTAGCTGGGATAATAATGGAAGCAATTTATTTACAAAAGGCTATACTTGGAATAATAAATCAACTCTTGGAAAGTGGGCATGGTCTTCTTCAATTAATGGTGTAAATAATATGAAGAAGTCAGTTACTCCAACTTCACCTTTTACTTTTACTTATAATTATAATGAAAAGTTATCTTATAGCTATAATGTAGTACCTTTAGATAATGTTGAGTCTACTATTAAATCTTATTCTGGAGTAGGAAAAGTTAATATGGATGCATCAGAATGGTTAAAGACAAATTATGCAGGTTCTCAAACAACTAATCCATCTCAAACTCCAGAAACCAATGTTGGAGTTGGTGGATATTATAGAATAAAAAATGTTAACAGTAGTAAGTATTTAAGTGTACCAAACAATGATAGTGGAGCTAAAGTTGTACAAACTTCTTCTACTGGAGATAATACTATATGGCAGGTTGTTGGAGGCTCAGAAAGTGGTTATATAAAACTTGCAGCACAAGTTGGTGATGGAAGAAAAGTTCTTGATGTTACAGGAGGTTCATCAAGTAATTCGGCACAGATTCAAATATGGGGGAATGGGTCAAGCTCTAATCAAGATTTTAAGTTAAAGAACCTTGGGGCTGGAAAGTTTGTAATATTATCAAGAGTTTCAGGTGATGTAAGATGCTTAGATGTTAGTGGTTATAGTTCAAATGAAGGAGCTAGTGTCATTCAGTACGATTATAAAGGTAGTTTAAATCAACAATGGGTATTTGAAAGAGTAAATTATACTCACCCTATAGTTGATGGTGGAGTTTATTACATTAAGAATTATAATAGTAATTTATACATGGATGTATTAGATGGAAAAGATGCTAATGGAACTAATGTTAGACAATGGAATGGTAATGGGGCTGATGCCCAAAGGTTTAAGGTTGTTTCTACAGGAGATGGATACTATAAATTAGTTTCACAAGCTGGAGGTAAAAAAAGAGTTATAGATGTTAACGGAAATTCAGCATCAAATGGAGCTAATATAAGTCTTTATGATGATAGAGGAACAGATAATCAAAAATTTAAATTAATTGATAATGGTAATGGAGTATTCCAGATAGCTACTAAAATATCTAATAATAAATCTATGGTTGAAATCATTAATGCAGATAAAAAAGCAGGAGCAAATATTCAACAGTGGAGTAGCAATAATAACAATTGTCAAAAGTGGGTTTTTGAAATAATAAGATAATAAACAAAGAAAGCCAGTATCTAAATTTAGATGCGGGCTTTCTTTGTTTTATTATTTTCTATAATCTTCAACAGTTTGTTCTAATTCACTTGCAATATTACTATTAGATTTCATATTGTCATTAATCTCATTCATAGATGTGGAAATGTCAAAAATATTTTCTGTTATACTAGTTATACCGTTAGTGCTTTCATCAATAACCTTTGACATAGCATTTATATTTTCTGATATCTCATCTATATTTGAGTTTAAGTTTTCAGCTGATAAGGCAAATTGTTTCATCATATCATCCATAGTTTTAGCATCTGAAGAGTACATTTCAATATTTTCTAAAAATTCATTGTAATC
This sequence comes from Clostridium sp. DSM 8431, assembly GCF_900116755.1. GTDB lineage: Bacteria > Bacillota > Clostridia > Clostridiales > Clostridiaceae > Clostridium. Next base: position 5,018 of record NZ_FPBY01000090.1, on the reverse strand, counting down.
TTGAAGAATTTTAGAATCAATAAATTCTAATATTTTCTTAGAATCATTTGCAAGTTCAGTAACGGCTTTAATTACTAACTGGCTAATTTCTTGGATATTACTAGCATTAGATTTACTATCTTCTGCAAGTTTTCTTATTTCTTCAGCTACTACTGCAAAGCCTTTTCCAGCTTCACCAGCTCTTGCAGCTTCAATAGAAGCATTTAATGCTAAAAGATTTGTTTGATCTGCAATGTTTAATATATCTTCAGTTAATGTATTTATCTTTTCAGCATTCTTACTATTTTCAATAGAATTAATTAACTTGTTATGAATAGTATGTACAATTTCGTTAGTTGTATTTATTTTATTTATAGTAGCAGATTTAATGTTATCAGCACGATTTTGAATATTCTTTGCTAAAACTGAACCTTTTTCAGAACTTAAAGCGATTTTTGAAGAAGCAGTTGATATATTATTAGATTTAGAAGACATTTCAGATATTGAAGCTGAAGTTTCTTCCATGCCAGCAGACAACTCTTCCATAGTAGCTGAAATATTATTAATATTTTCACTTGAAGAAATAGTTTTATTTGCTACATCTTCAGTAGATAAAAGAAGTGTTCTTGACTTATCATCTAAGTGATTCATTATAGAATTAATAGTGTCAGCTAATTTTAAAGTTGAGTTTTTGGCATTTTCAATTTCAATACAAGTATCAAATCCAATCTTTTCTTCACTAATATCAGTATCACCATCAGTTATTCGCTTTAATTGTTTTGAAATCCAAAGTAATGGAGAAGCAGATTTTTTTGCTATAAGTATTGATGAAGTTATTCCGATTATTAAAACTACAACAAATGCTAATATTACTAGGTTTTCTATTCTATGAACATTAACTAATACTTCCTTACAAGGGGCTAGTGAACATATAGACATATTATTAATTCCTATTGGAGTAAAACAGGCTAGATATTTTTTATTATAGATTTTAATTTCTAAATAACCAGTTTCACCAGAAGTCATTTTCTGAACTAATTGTTTAAAATCTGAAGAATCTAAATCTGCTACTTCACTAGTAGAGGCAGTAAGCCAGTTTTCATTAAGTATTATACTTTTATTTGGATATCCAGAAACAGTACCATCAGAGTTTAGCATAAAGAAGTAGCTTGAATCTGAAATTTTTGTTTTGTTTAAAATTTCAGATATATGCTCTAATTTTACATAACCAATAAGGACACCAACTTTTTCATTATTATCATTTATAATTGGAGCACTAATTGGTATTATTTTTTTACCTGTACTTTTAGAAAAAAGTGGTTCACATATTTCTGTATGTCCATTATTCCATGCAAGTTTAAATGATTCATTGTTTGCAATTGATCCTGCTAAACATTCTTTGCCTTGAGAATGTATGATTTGATTACCAGTACTATCTGTTATTAAAAAATGAGACCATGCATCACTGTCAGAAGAAACTAATTTTTTTAAATATTCTTCGGAAGAATTAAAATCTAAGTTTTTAATTCTTGGATCTAAAGAGGCAGTAGTTATTACTGATTTATACTCCTCTAGTCTATTAGATAAGTTTGATGAGGTAAGTTCTGTTGCTATGTATGTATCATTTTCCTTTTCGTCTAAAAATTTAGAACTAGTGAGTGATGAAACTATGTAAAGCTCTATCATAAACGGAACTAAAAATACAATTGAAAGTAGAACTACCAATCTTGAAGTTAAACTTTTTGGTTTTACTTTTATAAAAATGCTCAAAAAAAAGCACCTCCCATAAATTCAATATGGTTACAGTTTACAAAATAAGTATAAAAATGTCAATTGTTATATAAAAATGAATTAATAAGTAAAAAAGTAAAATTAAAAGTAAAAAATGAGAAATGATGGGGATTTGTTAAAAATTAATTATAAATAATGGGATTAATATATAGACATTTAAGTTTTATATGATAAAATGTGTGTAGGTATAAAATAGAGGTAAAAGGAAGTGGTGTAATAAAATTAATTTATTAAAAATAAAAATTATTATAAAGCGCCAGGACTTAAGTGAAAAAGAAAATTAGACACAGCTTAGTAAGTTCGCCTAACCAAATCATAGATTTGCAAGAGGAAAATGAAACTAAGCACAGCTTAGTAAGTTCGCCTAACCAAATCATAGATTTGGAGGCTCACTTAAGTTGACGAGGATGGGGAGTATCGAATTCTTCGGCGGGTGCCCCACGGTATCGCACTACCGTAAATGGCTGACAAAACTATGAAGTGATTTATAGTACAAATTCAGTCTGGTGTTAAAACCTTTGTAAAACTTTTATATTTTCACATTATTATACCTTAATTTATATTTTATTAAGATAAAAGTTTTAAGGATGGATCAATAATTGAATAAATTTTCGTAATTAAGGAAGGAAGATTAATATGTGCGGAATAGTTGGATATTTTGGAAAGAAGCAAGCAACATCTTTTTTAGTTGATGGATTATCAAAGCTAGAATATAGAGGATATGATTCAGCAGGTGTTGCAGTTGAAGATGAAAAAGGAGATATTACTGTTGTTAAACATAAAGGTCGTTTAGCTAATCTTAATGAAGATCTAGATGAGAATCCAGTACATGGAAGCATTGGTATAGGTCATACAAGATGGGCAACTCATGGAGCACCATCAGATATAAATTCACATCCACATAAGAGTTCAAAGGGAAGTATCACAGTAGTTCATAATGGAATTATTGAAAATTATCTTGAACTTAGAAAATTCTTAATTGGTGAAGGATATGAATTTAAATCTCAAACAGATACAGAAGTAATACCAAACCTTATTCATTATTACTTTAAGGGAGATCTTTTCGAAGCAGTTGTAGAAGCTACTAAGAAATTAGAAGGAAGTTATGCAATTGGAGTTATTGCAGGAGAAGATCCAGATAAATTAGTAGCAGTAAGAAAAGACAGCCCATTAATAGTAGGACTTGGAGAAGATGAAACATTTATAGCATCAGATATTCCAGCTGTAATAAGCTATACAAGAGATGTATATCTTTTAAATGATAATGAGTTTGTATTAATCACAAATGACGGAGTAGAAATTTTAAACGGTGATAAATCTAAAATAGATAAAGAAGTTTACCATGTAACTTGGAGTGCAGATGCAGCAGAAAAGGGTGGATATGATTCTTTCATGATGAAGGAAATTCATGAACAACCAAAGGCAGTAAGAGATACTTTAACAGGTAAAATTTCAGATGGAAAAGTTCACTTTGAAGATTTTAAATTAACTAAGGAAGAACTTCAAGGAATAGATAGAATATATATAGTAGCTTGTGGTACTGCATACCATGCAGGTTTAATGGGAAAAGTAGCAATCGAAAAGTTTGCTAAGATTCCAGTTGAAGTTGATATAGCATCAGAATTTAGATATAGAGACCCATTAATAACTGAAAAGACTTTACTTATCACAGTAAGTCAATCAGGAGAAACAGCTGATACTCTTGCAGTTTTAAGACAATGTAAGAAGGCTGGAGCTAAAACTTTAGCAATAACAAATGTTGTTGGAAGTACTATTTCAAGAGAAGCTGACCATGTAATTTACACAATGGCAGGTCCAGAAATAGCAGTTGCTTCAACTAAGGCATACACAACTCAAGTTGTAGTTATGAACTTAATAGGAATGTACTTTGGACAGTTAATGGGAACAATAACAGCTGAAGAAGAAAAGGAATTAGAAGAAGCATTAAACTTACTTCCAGAAAAAATAGAAGAAGTTTTAAAGACTGAAGGTAAAGTTGAAGAAGTATCTAAGGTATTAGCTACAGAAAAAGACTTATTCTACTTAGGAAGAGGAATAGACTTTGCATTAGCTTTAGAAGGATCATTAAAGCTTAAAGAAATAACTTATATTCACTCAGAAGCATATGCTGGTGGAGAACTTAAGCATGGACCAATAGCTTTAATTGAAGATGGAACTAAAGTTATAGCTTTATTAACTCAAGAAAGATTAAGAGAAAAAATGGTAAGTAATATAGTAGAAGTTAAGGCAAGAGGAGCTCACGTTATAGGAGTTGCTTATGAAGGTGACGAATTAGATGATTCAGTATTTGATGAAGTTATCAGAATACCAAGAATCTTAAACATGGTAGCACCAGTAGTTGCAGTTGTATCTTTACAATTATTATCTTACTTCACAGCTAAGGAAAAAGGATTTGATATAGATAAGCCAAGAAACTTAGCTAAATCAGTTACAGTTGAATAAGAAATAATTTAATACTAAATTTTTTGTGGTTTTTAAATAAAGTCTAAATATTTTAAATAAAGTTTCAACTTTTTAAATAAAGTCTCACTTTTTTAAACAAAGTTGAATTAAAACTAAAGATTAAGTTAATACTAAATTTAGATGTTTAGTATTAACAAATATAGAGCTTAGAAGGCTAGACATTTTTGAATATGAAATGTCTAGCTTTTTTCTATTTATAAGAGTTAAAAGTATTGCAAAATATAAGCGGATTTTTACCTAGTAGCAGTTTTTTTTCTTGCTGTTGGGTTTATTTTTTTGTTAAGTTTCAGATATCACTATTCGGCAATTTCTTAACAACTACATATAAAAAGTTAGGTGTAAATTCTAATATTTATATAAAAAAATGAATTTTTTAATGATTTCTAATATATGCAAAAAAATATATATTTCGACTTAAAAATTCATTGACTCCATTGAGAAAGGTATTAATAGTAAAAATAAAATTCAATTACAATATAATAATAAATTAATAAAAACAAAAAACTATTTACAAAAAAAACTATATAAGGTAATATATTATTGTAATAAATTACAGTTTTTTAAAATATTTCATTTTTTGATGTAATCTAAAAATGTAGAATTTTCAAAGCTGTTTTGGTTTATCTAGACTAAAAAATTAGAACGTTGTATTAAGAAATGGGGGTGTACAGAATGAAGACTATAGAAAGAGCAGAAGTAGTAGACAACAAGTATTGTTCAGCATGTGCAGCAGGTGCTGCATGTCTTACAGATGGACCAATTCC
>NZ_FPBY01000277.1 GCF_900116755.1 Clostridium sp. DSM 8431 | reverse complement strand
CATCCTTATATAAATACGAACTTTAAAGGACGTCCACCTATATTTGAATAGCTTGTTTTATTTATCACTCTATTTAGTAATTGAGCCATAATATTTTACTGTACGTCTAATTAAAAAGTTATTATAATAAATATTGTGTGTTATTACAATAAATGGAGGTAAAGTATGGGGAAATTTTTAAAATTAGTTTTGGGAACAGCTGTAATTGTAACAGCTTTGAACTTTACAGGATGCAGTAAAAACAATATTGTAAGTGAAGTCATATCATCAATAAGTTCAGAAAAAAATTATGTTGTATTTGATGATAATAAAGTAGAAAAGGCAGAAGTATTGACATATGAGAGTCCATACAAAGATGCTTCAGCTTCATACTATAAAGATAAGCTTACAGATGAAGAAAGTGAATTATATAATATTTTTGTTTATGCATATGAACATAATTATACAAACATTGAATACTATTCATCTAATGAAAATTTAGGGGATTCTTATAAAAAGATTGTTCAATGTATTTGTGCTGAAAACCCATTTATAGATTGGAATCAAGAATATTCTTATACATATGGTTCTGGACATTATAAATTTAAAAGTAGCCAGCTTGATAAAAAAGACGTTAATTTAAAAGTACAGGCTTATGATAAGGCAAAAGAAATTCTTAAATCTATGCCAGAAGGTGGAAGTTCTTATGATAAAGCATCTTGGATATATAATTACATAGTTAACAATGTGAGATATGTAAATAATTCAGATACTTATCTTTCAGGTAATCCATCTTTCATATATGATGCATTAATGGGACAAGAAACTCAATGTACTGGATTTTCTGACACTATGACTATGATGTGTAATTTAGCAGGAGTGGAATGTATAACTGTATGTGGTCAGACAAATGAAGGTCATGCATGGAATCTTGTTAACATTGATGGTAATTTTTATTACTGCGATGCAACAGGTGATAGTGTTATAAAAAGCAATGTTCCTGATAAAAGTATAAATTTAAATTTAAGCTTTTTAAAGTCAGATGAAGTATTTAGTTTAAATGGGTATTCTCTTATTGATAATGTAGTAATAGAATTTCCAAAGGCTAAGGATACAAAATATGATCTTAGTAATATAGATTTTAATCTGCAAAATCTTAGTAATGAAAGTGATTTAAATGCTATCTCTGAGAAGTTAATTAAGGAAAAAAGATATGTAGTAGTACATCTTCAAAAGGTTTCAGCAGAAAATACTGAAGAAGTACAGGTAGCTACAAATTCAATTTTAAATTATATATCTACACATATGGTTTCAAATGAATATAGTTATGTAACTATTCAAAATTTAATTAGTGAATCAGATAATGATGTAATATTCTTTGTTAATTTTGAAAAATAGAAGATCAGCTGATATAATATCCTTTAGAAATTTACTATAAGGAGTTTAACTAATAGATGAAATTTTATTTAGCACCAATGGAAGGAATTACAGGATATATATATAGAAATGCTTATGAAAAATACTTTCATAATGTAGATAGATATTATACACCTTTTATTATTCCTAATCAGAGTAGAAAGTTTAAGACAAGAGAACTTACAGATATTCTACCTGAAAATAATAAAGCTAAAAATGTAATTCCACAAATTTTAACTAATGATGCAGAAGGCTTTATTCATACTGCTACAAGACTTAAAGAATTTGGATATGAAGAAGTAAATTTAAATTTAGGATGTCCTTCAAGTACAGTAGTAACTAAGTTTAGAGGTTCAGGCTTTTTAAGCAAGAGAGAAGAATTAGATAGATTCTTAGATGAAATATTTAAGATGGATATAAAGATTTCTATTAAAACAAGAATAGGTAAAGATAGTCCAGATGAGTTTTATGAGCTTATAAAGATTTATAATAAATATCCCTTAGCAGAACTTATTATACATCCTAGAACTAGAGAAGATTTTTATGGTAATAAGCCTAATTTAGAAGTCTTTAAAGATGCTGTAAAGCTAAGCAGTAATCCTTTGTGCTACAATGGAGATATTTTTACAAAAGAAGATTATGATAATATAACAAAAGAATTTAAAGACTTAGAAGCTGTTATGCTTGGAAGAGGAATAATTGCAAATCCAGGTTTAATGAATGAAATTAAAGATGGCAAACTTATAAATAAGCAGTTATTAAAGGAGTTTCATGATGAAATTGTTGAAGGATATGTAAAAATCTTTGATGGGGATAGAAATGTATTATTCAAAATGAAAGAGCTTTGGGCTTATATGATTCACATATTTTCAGATAATAAAAAATATGCAAAACAAATTAAGAAATCTCAAAATTTAAGGGATTATAAATCTATAGTTTCAGGTCTTTTTAGAAATCAAGAAATAATTGAAGGAGAAGGGCTGTTTAGCGGAATAAAGAAGTTTTAAGAAAATGGGTTTCCATGATAAATGGAGACCTATTTTTGTTCGCCCAGCATGTTTGCTGAGCCAGCAGGCTGAAAGAAGCCTGCGTCGCCGTCCCGATAGGAAGACAACTCGAATGCAAGTGCGTTAT
>NZ_FPBY01000196.1 GCF_900116755.1 Clostridium sp. DSM 8431 | reverse complement strand
TCACGATAGTTGGAGGAATTCAGTATGGAAGAAACAATAAAATATAAATGTACACAATGTGGTATGGAAGAAGATATTCCTAAGGAGGTTGTAGAGTACTTTGATGAGATGGATCAAAGTAATATAGATGAACCCCCTTGTTTTTCGTGCGAAAAATGCGGCGGTATAATGAGACCTGTAAAATATAATGGAGTTTATGGAAAGAAATATCGAGGATAAAGATAAAGCATAGGATTTTGAGCATCCTATGCTTTTAAATTTTTACTTACAACTAAGTTTCCCGAAGGGAGCGTGGCGCAGCCACTTTGTTCTATAAAATACTTTAAAGCTAGTTCCTCATTATTTTTAGCAAAAGTTTATCTGAAAATATATTTAAAATTGAAAAATTACTATAAAGCAAACCTGACAATAATCGACAAAATATATTGAGAATAAAAGGGTACTGGAGGAAAAATATGAATACTATAAAACAAAAACTCTTAATTAGTTTTGGAGCTATTATGAGCATTGTTGTTATATCAATGTCTATTATTACATTTATTATGTCCAAAAATGCTATAAATGATACTGCTATGGGTATAATTCCAGAAGTAGTTTATCAAGCATCAGAAGTAGTATCAAATAAAATACAAATTGATATTCAAAGTATGGAAATTATAGCTGATGAGTTAGAGGATATGGATGATATAAATAAGCAGCTTGAATTATTATCAAAACTTATTGAAGATAATGGTGAATATATATGTATGGGTGTAGCAGATTTAAATGGTGTAACTCATAATACTATGGGAGATACTGAAAACTTTTCTGACAGAGTAGAATTTCAAAGTGCGCTAACAGGAAAGTCAGCATTATCAGAACCTATTTATATAAAAGAATATGATACGATGACATCATTCTTTGCAATTCCAATAAAAGATAGTAAAACAGGGGAAGTAAAAAAAGTATTAACAGCATTTAAATCAGTTGATGATATAACGGATACAGTTACGGATAAGATTGTTGGAAACGGGAAATACAATTATATTTAGTGAAAAAGGAGAAATTTTTGCTGATATAGATAAAGAGCTAGCTCATAATTCAGTTAATTTCATAGAAGAAGCTAAAAGTAATTCGGAGTATACTAGCTTAGCAAAAGCAATTAGTGCTATTATTTCTAATAAATCAGGAGTAGAAGAGTATACTTACAAGGATGAGAAAAAAATTATTGTTTATAATACTATAGAAGGAACTTCTTGGAGGATAGAAATATCTGTTGCTAAAAGTGATGTTTACTCACATTCAACTAAGATCGGATTTTTAATGATAAGTTTAAGTATTGCAGCTATGTTAATTTCAGCAATAGTTATATTTATTGTATCTAATGGTATAACAACTCCTATAAAATCTATAGTTAAAACAATTAAGCAAATTGGAGATGGAGATTTTACAGCAAAAGTTGATGATAGCTTAGTAGCAAGAAAAGATGAAATTGGTACTATAGCCAAATCACTTAATAACTTAAAAGTATCCATTAATACAATGATTACAGAAGTACAAAATAGTGGAGATAAAATTTCTGATAAATCTAAAGAATTAATAGAATTCTTTGATGAACTATCTACTTCTTCTCAAAATATTAATGCTGCTATATCAGAAATAGCTGAGGGTAATAACAAACAATCAGAAGATATAAGTGATATTTCAATTAAAACTAATCAGTTTACAGAACAGTTAGATACTTTATCTGATTATATAAGTGTTGTTAAAAATAACACTATAAGTATAGAAAATAATACAGAATCTTCAAAAGAAATAGTAGAAAACTTAGAAAGTTCAGTTGCAAAATTTGATAAAGAATTTGAAGCCTTTAATAGAGATATAAAAAGATTAGGCGAAGATATGAGTACTGTAAATTCTATTACTAATATAATAAATGATATTTCAGAACAGACAAATCTTTTAGCTTTAAACGCAGCCATAGAAGCTGCAAGAGCAGGAGAAGCAGGAAAAGGCTTTGCAGTAGTTGCTGATGAAATTAGAATATTAGCAGAACAAAGTAAGAATAATGCTGATGAAATTACAAAGATAGTAAATTTATCCTATGATAATTCTAAGGCTATAGTTGAAAAAGCAGAATTCATAACTAATGAATTATCAGAGCAAAATAAGAATATTGAAAATGTTAAAGAAGTTGTAGATGATATAGTTTCTTCAGTAGAGGAAGTTTTACCTGAAATAGAAAAGGTATATAGAGAAATAGAAGATGTTAAGGAAAGTCAAAATGTTATATTATTAAATATATCTAATGCTTCAGCAGTATCAGAAGAAGTATCAACGTCTTCAGAAGAAATATTAGCTTCAAGTAATGAACTTGAGGAAAAAGGATATACTGCTAAGACATTATCTGATGAATTAGAATTAGATATTAAATCAATACAAGAAAAACTTAATAAATTTAAGGTTGATAGTAATAATTTAGAAGAAGTTAATGATAGTGAAGGTTTAGTTGATAAATTATATAAGTCTAGAGTAAACCAATAGATAAAAAGGTATAGATTAATCATGAAATATATGATTTAATCTATACTTTTTTCTTTAACATGAAGTACTGATTATTACAGCCTTTCTTAAATGTAAGTTCTTTTGTACTAAAAAAAATAAATATACAAATACTAATACAAATAAGTTTTGGAGGCATGTACCATGAAGAAGTTATTATATATTAGTGTTAATTCAAAACCAGAGGAATTATCAGCTTCAAAGACTGTTGCAAGGAAGTTCATCAATAGATTTATTGAAAAAAATTCAGATTTTGAAGTTAAGGAGGTTGATTTATATAAAGAACATATTCCTAGGGTTAAATATCAGTATTTTGAAGGAAGAAATGCCATAATAAAAGAAGATGCAGCTAAAAATTTACCTGAAAATGAACAAAAGGAAGTTAAAAAAATAAGAGAGTTATGTGATGAATTTATTAGTGCTAACATGTATGTTATAGCAGCACCTATGTGGAATTTATCTTTTCCAGCGCCTTTAAAGGAATATATAGATTGTATAGTTCAAAGTGAAAAAACAATATCTTTTGAAAAAGGAAAAAAACCTAAAGGACTTCTTAATAATGAATATAGAGCATTAGTATATGTACAATCTTCTGGAGGTAATATTCCTTGGATTTTAGATCCTGTAATAGATAAAGGTGAAAATTACATAAAATCTATAATGAAGACTATAGGAATAGCTTCAATTCAGGAACTTAAAGTAGACAATACAGGAACGCTTCAAGAAGAAAAAAAGGCTGCTATAGAGAAGGCAACAAATGAAATTGATTCTATTATGGAAAGAATAGAATTTTAAAAGAAAATTAAAAGGTTTTTAGTAAAATTTAATAAAAAATTATGTTAAAAAAGATATCATTAATTATTAAAGATATCTTTTTTGATTTCTTTGGTATATAAATCATATTTATTTTTTTGAAAAAACAATGTAAAATAATTTAAATGATAGATTATAAAAGGAGTGGTTAATATCTTAAGTTCAACAAAGGATAAATTCCTTAGCAGTTTTAGTAAAGGAAATATGAAAAGATTTGGAATTACCATATGTATTTGGATTATATCTTCGCTATTTATAACACTAATAGGAGAAATGATATCTCAGAGTTCATATAAAAGCTTTACTGATTTTATAAAAGAATATCCATTAATATTTTTATTAAATTATGCAGAAGTATTAATGATAACATCAATTACATTTTTATTTGCAAAAACAAGAAGTGTTTTATTTTTAATTGAGAGTATTTTGCTACTTACGTATATAGGAAATAAAATGGTTCTTATAATTAGAGGAACACCTGTAGTGTGGGCAGATATGAATTCTTTAAAAGAAGGAATTTATATGGTTAAAAATTATGGGTTAACCAAATATATAATACCATTAGTCCTTATAATTGCACTTATTGTAGCAGCATTTGTTTTTGTTTTTAAGAAAGAAAAGGTTAAATCTAAGTGGAAAGTTTTAAATATACCTGGAATAATCATAGTTATAATTGGAGTATGCATGCCAAAGGCTGCTATGGGATTATGTACTAAGTTTGATAAAAAACCTGAAATTTGTAATTATGATTTAAAATATTCTTATGAAATTAATGGAACATTATATTCATTTATTAATAGTATTTCAGAATTCAGTGTTTCAGCACCAGAAGGTTATTCTGAGGAAAGTATTAATAAAATCTTAGACAAGGTTGAAAGCTATGAAAAAAATCAGGTCCAAGTTAATCAGTATAATGAAAATACTCAGCCAAATGTTATATTTATTCAGCTTGAATCATTTATGGACCCAAATAGGTTTGAAGGAGTAAATATTGATGTAGACCCTATACCTACAATTCATAGTTTAATGCAAAATTATACTAGTGGTACACTGCAAGCTTCATGTTTTGGGGGAGGAACAGTAAGATGTGAATTTGAAACTTTAACAGGTTTTTCAACAGATTATCTTCCAGCAGGTACAATACCTAATAACAATGTTTTAAACGGACAAGCCGTTGATAGTCTTGCAAGGGATTTTAAAGATATAGGTTATACATCATCATTAGTACATAATTATACTGGAGCATTTTATTCAAGAGATACAGCAGTTAATAGTTTTGGATTTGATAACTATATATCAAAAGAATTTATGCGTGTTCCAGATAATTATGGAAGTTATTCATACCCAGAAGATACTCTTAACTTAGATACTGTTAAAGAGCTTCTTGATAATAAAAGTATTCCTCAGTTTATTTATAATGTTACAGTAGAATCACATGGTCCATATTCTAAAGAAGATTATAATGGAGAGTATATGGTTTCAAGTGATACATTAAGCAGAGAAGAACTTAATGAGGTTCAAAATTTCTGCGTTAAACTTAATGGACTTGATAGATATATATCAAAGCTTTTAGATGTTCTTAATGAAACTAAAAGACCAACAGTTTTGGTTATGTATGCAGATCATCTTCCATCATTAGAAATAACTAAAAACATGGACAATAATATTATACAAACTGATACATTTTCAAAAAGTGATAAATATACAACAGAAATTATAGTATGGGATAATATAAAGTCTGAACATACTAAAGAAAATATAGATTTAGAAACTTTCCAAGTTCCATCATATATTTCTAAAAGATATAATCTTCCAGGAACTTTGGCATCAAAACTTTATTATGCATATAAGGATGAAAGTTATGATGAGTATCTAAATGCTTTGCAATTAATTCAGTATGATGCGTTATATGGTGAAAATTATGCACAAAAAGATTTAAATTTACAACTTATAGATACAACTATGGGATTAAAAGATATTTACTTAGAATCTTATTCAATTTATGAAGATACAGTAACACTAAAGGGTGAGAATTTCACTTTATACAGTAATGTTATACAAGGTAATAAGATAATACCAACAGTATATGTTGATCCAAATACTATACAGGTAAAAGTTAGTGATTTGAGTAATGGAGATATAACTGTTGGACAAGTTAGTACTGTAGTTAATTCTGAGAAGATTTTAAGAAAATCTAATACTATAGAGTTTAATAAGAATTCTTAAAATTCGTATTTGATAAGTAATCAGAGCACTAAAAAATGAGGGCACTGAAAAACTTTAAGTTTTTCTAGTGCGCTATTCCAAAATCAAAAAGGAGTTAATTAAACTAATAAATTTTAGTTACATTAACTCCCTTTTTGTTTAGTTTTTTGTGCTTTATTAGGATTTCTATCCTAATAACTTCAATATTCTTTTAACATTTACCGTGAATATTGCTAACGCACCTTGCATTTTCATGGCAATTAGACCTGAAGATGATGCTATATCATATCCATGTCTATGCTTTAATTCACTATTTTTTGCTTCTATTTTATAACGTTCCTTTGATTTTTCTTTAA
>NZ_FPBY01000193.1 GCF_900116755.1 Clostridium sp. DSM 8431 | reverse complement strand
CAAAGATAAAGATATTATTCTCCTATTATTCATAATTTCACAAAATAAAGTCGTAATCTGCTTTATACGCAATTTATTATCTATAATATACATTTTAAGTAAACCTTTAAATAATTCAAATAACAAAGTGGCTGATGCCACGCTTTTCAGTGCAGGAGGCAGCTTTGTTAGCCTAAAAAAAGTTCTAAAAGTAAAATAATTTCATATTAAAATACAATTTAATTATTTTGCTTTTAGGTTCTTTTGCGGCCTACAATTATTTTTTAATGCATTTGACAACTTCCATATGAGAAAGCCAGTCAAAATCAGTGTTTAACATAAAAAAATTTTATACTTTCTTATGCATTAAAAACAGCCCTAAGATAAATCAAAGGGCCATCTTTCTCTATATTCATTTATTTATAATCTGGTTCAATCAAACCATAATCTCCGTCTTTTCTTTTATACATTACGCTTACCCTATTTGTATCAGCATCTTGATATACGAAGAAATTATGTCCTAAAAGTTCCATTTGTAAAATGGCTTCTTCACTTGACATTGGCTTAACATTAAAGCTTTTTGTTTTTACAACTTTCTTATCTTCTTCTAAACTTTCATCTACTTCTTTAGGATTAAATGATGAATATCTTAATGAGCCTCCTGAATTTCTCTTTGCAAGCTTTGTCTTTTGTTTTCTTATTTGTCTCTCTAATTTATCCTCAACTAAATCAATAGACTTGTACATATCCTCGGTACTTTCTTCTCCTCTTAAAATAACTCCATTAAAAGGAATAGTAACTTCTACAATCTGTCTATTCTTTTGAACACTTAGCGTTGCTCTTGCCTCAATATTAGGTTCAAAATATCTATCTAGTTTAGATATCTTTTTTTCTACACTTTCCTTTAACGCAGGTGTTAATTGAATATTTTTTGCTACTACTGTTACTTTCATAATTCCAGCCCCTCTCATATGTTAATTAATAGATTATTTTCTATTGACTACATTCTACTCCCTTTTTATATTAAATACAATAGCTTGTCATTCAATTGACAGAATATTATGTATATTTATCTTTTTATTTCTTATTTTTCCTCGTATTTGCTCATTATCACATTTTTTACTTAATATTTTGACTTATAAAAATAAAGCAGAAGCTTAATAAAAGCTTTCTGCCTAATCTATAATAAAACTAAAATATTCCTTTTAACATAAAGCTAGCTGACCTGGTTTTTGACCCCACACTCGCCTGCTGGAACTTTCGCTACCCGGACTTAACCTCTCACTACTAACCCTCTCAGTTTAAAAACTGGCAGGACTTACTTCTATACCGCACCATGCTCACTAGAACTTTGTCTAGGTTACGTGGATCGTTTCGCCTGCGACTGGCATCGACTTTCAACCACAGACCTAGCTTTATACTATAATTATATATAAGTTTTAGCTATAGTCAATGTATTTATTTGTAAGACTCCACTTAATTTTAACATTTTCTTTGCTTCTCTAAGGGTAGCCCCCGTTGTTATAACATCATCGATTAATATAATTTTCTTTCCAAGTATATCCTCTTTATTTATTATTTCAAACGCTCCAATTAGATTTTCTTTTCTTTCTTTTTTGCTCAATGTTTTCTGATCTTTTGTTTCACGTACCTTCTTTAAAGTATTAATTACCTTATAATTATTTCTAAAAGCAATTTCTCTAGCTAAATACTCACATTGATTAAATCCTCTTTTTTTCATTGTTTTAGAGCTTACAGGTATAAATGTTAAAATATATTCATTATCAAATGCCTTTATTTTTTCTTCTAGGAGTTCTACTAAAATATCACCGGCATTAAAATCTTTTTCAAATTTAAATTTTAAAATCAATTGTTTTAATACTCCTTTATAGTAGCCTATACTTTCTTCATTTTCTTCACATCTAACAATACTATTTCTACATTTTACACATATACCTTCAGCAGGACTTCCACATATCAAACATTTATTATCTTTAGGATATAATAGCTCTAAGACCCCCTTTATAATAACCTTAAAAATTGTTTTAATTTTTTCTTTCATATGACTTATTAAAATTACTACTTATAACTATAAGTAGACTTCTTTTTAAAAAACCTCCATACTATTTGTTATTATAAATATTGACTCAATCTTATAATTTCATACCTAAAATTTATACTAAAGATTCATTATCTAAAAGATCTTTTATTCTTATCTCTAAACTTGAAAATCTTTCACTACTATTAATATTAGAAACCATATATTGAAGGGCTCTAGGATACCCAACAACTGTTACTAATTCTTTAGCACGTGTTATACCTGTATATAAAAGATTTCTATTCATTAAAAAAGGTGATCCCATAAAGGCTGGAATGATAACTACTTTAAATTCACTTCCTTGGCTTTTATGAATTGTAATAGCATATGCAAGTTCAAGTTCATCTATACTTTCAGAATCATAAATAACCTTTTTATCATCATCAAATATAACAGTAACTATTTTTTCATCTTCACTTATGCTTTGAATGAATCCCATATCTCCATTAAAAACACCTTCACCTTCCACACTGTCTCCACCACTAAGTAATGTCCACTTTAATATATAGTTATTTTTAGTCTGCATAACCTTATCTCCTTCTCTAAAAATCATATTTCCTTGTCTTTTTTCTTTTTTAGAATTAGAAGGTGGATTTAATATTTCCTGAAGTTTTTCATTTAAATTAATAATACCTAAAGTTCCTTTTTTCATAGGACTCAAAACTTGAATATCTCTTTTTTTATCCCACTTCTTATTAAAGTTTGGAAGACGTCTATTAGCAAGATCTACAACTGTATTTAATATCCCATCCATATCCTCATTTCTTATAAAATAAAAATCTTTATCCTTCTGATTTAAATGAGGCATTTCACCATTATTAATTCTATGAGCGTTAGTAATTATTAAACTTTCTGCTCCCTGTCTAAATATTTCTTTAAGTACCACTACCTTTATAAGACCACTGTTTATTAAATCTCTTAAAACATTACCAGCCCCTACAGACGGTAACTGATCTACATCTCCAACTATTATAAGCCTTGTTCCCATCCTTATTGCCTTTAATAAATTATGCATTAGGAATACATCTATCATAGATGCCTCATCAATAATAATTACATCTCCATCTAATGGTTCATCAGCCTCTACTAAAGCTTCATCATCATTATCTTCTCCTGCTGTTATATCTAAGAGTCTATGTATAGTCTTTGCTTCTCTTCCTGTAGATTCTGTCATTCTTTTAGCTGCTCTTCCTGTTGGTGCTGCAAGTAAGACTTTCATACCTTGATTTTCATATATATCAATAATTGCTTTAATTATAGTTGTTTTTCCTGTTCCAGGTCCTCCTGTTATAATCTCAATTCCATTTGTAAAAGCTCCTACTATAGCTTCTTTTTGAGACTGAGCAAAATTTATGTTATGTTTTCTTTCAAAATTGCTAATTTCAAATTCCACATCAGTATTTATAGTTTGATAATTTTGCAAAGATAACTTTGCAATTCTTTCTGTTATTCCAAGTTCACTATAATAATATATAGGAATAAATACAGCTTCTATTTCTTTTATTTTTTGTATAATAAGTTTTCCTTCTAATGATAAATTATAAATATTTCCTTCAATTAATTCCTTATCTACATTTAATAGTTCTACAGTTTCTTCTATGACCTTTTCCTTAGGCATATATGTGTTTCCAGCAGCACAAAATCTTGAAATTACAAACTCTATTCCACTTTTTATTCTCTCTTCAGATTCTCTATCTACCCCAATTAAAGTAGCCAATCTGTCAGCTGTTGTAAACCCTATTCCTTTAATTTCACCACATAATATATAAGGATTTTTTTTAACTATTTCTTTAGCATCAGATCCAAAACGTTTATATATTTTTAAACATTGATTATGACTGATTCCATGTCCCTGAAAGAATATTATTATATCTTTCAAATCATGTTGTTCTAAATAAGATTCACATATTATACTAAATTTCTTTTCTCCTATGCCTTCAACTTCTTTAAGTCTATTTATATCATTATCCATTATATTTAATGTTTCTTTTCCAAAATGACTTATTATCTTTCTTGCCGTAATAGGACCAATTCCTCTTATAACTCCTGATGATAAATATTTTTCTATACCATCTATAGTGTCAGGAATAATTTCTTCACATTTTTGAATGCCAAACTGTTTTCCAAACTGCTTATGTTCTTTCCATTCTCCTGTTAACTTCAACTGTTGCCCTTCATTTATAAATGGAACTGTTCCAACTGCAGTAATTGTCCTACCATTACTATTAATTTTTACTACTACATATCCAGTATCTTCACTTTTAAAAACAATTCCTTCTACAAATCCTTTTACGACATCCATATTATCTCTCCATATCTTAAACTTCTTATATATTTTCTATAATTTATATTATATCATAGGCATAAAATCTATTTTTAATACAATAATACTCAAACTTTTCTAAACGCAAAAAAGCACCTGATAAAAATCAGATGCTTTTTTGTGTTTATTATACAAACTTTTTAATTTCTTCAACCTTATCAAGTTGTTCCCAAGGAAGCTTAACATCAGTTCTTCCAAAGTGACCATAAGCAGCTGTTTGCTTATATATAGGTCTTCTTAAATCTAAGTCTCTGATGATTGCTCCTGGTCTTAAATCAAATACCTTTTCAACTATTGAAACAATTTCTTCTTCACTAAGTTTTCCTGTTCCAAATGTATCAACTTCTATTGAAACTGGTTTTGCAACACCAATTGCATAAGCTAATTGTATTTCTACCTTTTCAGCTACTCCTGCAGCTACTAAGTTCTTAGCAACCCATCTTGCTGCATATGCTGCTGATCTATCAACCTTTGTTGGATCTTTTCCTGAGAAAGCTCCACCGCCGTGTCTTCCCATACCACCGTATGTATCAACAATTATCTTTCTTCCTGTTAAACCTGAATCTCCTTGAGGTCCACCTACAACAAATCTACCAGTTGGGTTGATGTAGTATTTTGTTTCAGCATCTAAGAATTCAGCTGGAATAACTTCATTTATTACATATTGTTTTAAATCTTTTTCGATTTGTTCTAATGTAACATCTTCATCATGTTGAGTTGAGATTACTATAGCATCAATTCTCTTTGGCTTATCATTTTCATATTCAACAGTTACTTGAGTCTTACCATCTGGTCTTAAGTATTTTAAAGTTCCATTTTTTCTAACTTCAGTTAATCTTCTTGATAATCTATGAGCCATTGCTATTGGCATTGGCATAAATTCTGGTGTTTCATTAGTTGCATAACCAAACATCATACCTTGATCTCCAGCACCAACTGCTTCAACATCATCTTGTTCACCATTTCTATGTTCTAGAGCTTCATCTACTCCCATAGCTATATCTCTTGATTGTTCATCAATGCTTGTTAATACTGAACATGTATCACAATCAAAACCATATTTCGCTCTATCATAACCTATTTCTCTTACTGTTTCTCTTACAACTTTAGGAATATCCACGTAACAGTTTGTAGTTATTTCTCCCATAACCATAACCATACCTGTTGTTGTACAAGTTTCACATGCTACTCTTGCATTTGGGTCCTTCGCTAATATTGCGTCTAATACTGAATCTGATATCTGATCACAAATTTTGTCAGGATGTCCTTCAGTAACAGATTCTGACGTAAATAATCTTTTCATTCTTTCTATCCCTCCTGTTTTTTTGCAATAAAAAAACTCTTCATGAGAAGAGACCAAAAATACTAGTCTCTCATCTTGTAGAACTAAATCTACAGGAATTGGCACCTTGTTACAGAAACAGGTTGCCGGGTTTCATTGGGCCCTTTCCCTCCACCTCTCTTGATAAGAGTTTAAATATTCAACTACTTTACTATATTATCATACATATATATAATATTCAACAAAAAACAAATTTTTTCTCATTTTTTGTAAATCATTACATATATAAATTGCTATAAAAAAAAGCAAGTATACTTGCTTTTTAAAATGGTGGATGAGGATGGATTCGAACCATCGAAGCAACTTGCAACAGATTTACAGTCTGCCCCCTTTGGCCACTCGGGAACTCATCCATA
>NZ_FPBY01000103.1 GCF_900116755.1 Clostridium sp. DSM 8431 | reverse complement strand
GTCTTTCAACTTGTTTAGTATTACTCAAGTATGAGATAATATAAGGCTTCCCCAGTTAAGCTTGCCTGCCCCATATGAACACATCCATAAAAACTTATAAAGTAACTACCGAACTTTGGACTTTCCTACTTTTTGCAAGGTTATCCACTTTATAAGCCAATACTTGGTTTACTTGCGTTATGTTCCATATGTCCTCTAGCGCTTCCTTCATACCTTATCGTTGCCAATAACGCACTTGCATTCGAGTTGTCTTCCTATCGGGACGGCGACGCAGGCTTCTTTCAGCCTGCCGGCTCAGCAAACATGCTGGGCGAACAAAAAGCTAGTATCAAAATTTTTTGATACTAGCTTTTTCATTAATCCTTATATTGTTTTTCTTATTTCCTCTGCTGCTTTAACTAAATTCTTAAGACTTTCTTTTGTTTCCTTTTCACCTCTTGTTTTTAGTCCACAATCAGGATTAATCCACACCTTATCTTTATCAAGTTTTGTTAAAATTATCTTAATTAAATTTTCTAATTCTTCAACACTTGGAATTCTAGGTGAATGAATATCATAAACTCCTGGTCCTATTTCAAGTTTAAAATTATTTTCTCTTAAGAAATCTAATAGAGAAAAATCTGATCTTGCAGCTTCAATTGAAATAACATCTGCATCCATATCATCAATAGCCTTTATAATATCTCCAAATTCACTATAGCACATATGTGTATGAATAGATGTATCAGCTTTTACTTTAGAATTTGTTAATCTAAATGCTGGTATAGCCCAGTCTAAATACTCTTTAAACCAATCCACCTTTCTTAAAGGAAGCTTTTCTCTTAAAGCTGCTTCATCAATTTGTATTATTTTTATTCCTGCCTTTTCAAGCTCTAATACTTCTTCTCCTATAGCAAGTCCTATTTGGTAAGTTATATGTTCTAAGTCTAAGTCTTCTCTTGGGAAAGACCAGTTTAATATTGTTATTGGACCTGTAAGCATTCCCTTAACATATTTATTAGTTAAACTTTGAGTATAAGTTGTCCAGCTTACACTTAATTCTTTACTTCTCTTAACATCGCCAAAAATTATAGGTGGTTTAACTCCTCTTGTTCCATAAGATTGAACCCATCCATTAGAAGTAAAAATAAATCCATCTAAAATCTTTCCAAAATACTCAACCATATCATTTCTTTCATATTCACCATGTACAAGGACATCTAATCCTATTTCTTCTTGGAATTTAATAACTTCTCTAATTTTTTCTTTTATTTTATCTTCATATTGTTCCTTAGTTATTTCTCCTGTTCTAAAGGCCTTTCTTAACTTTTTAATTTCAGATGTCTGAGGGAATGACCCTATAGTTGTTGTTGGTAAAATAGGAAGCTTTAATTCTTCTTTTTGAATTTTTCTTCTAATAGCAAAGTCTTCTTTTCTACGGAAATCTTCAGGTTTCAAATTATTTACTTTATCTCTTACTTCTTTATTAAAACATAAAGGATTAACTAACTTATCATTTAAAACTTTTTGATTTACTATATAAGCTTCATTATTTTCATAGTTCTTATCATTTACAAGCTTCTTAAGCTCTTTTAATTCATCAAGTTTCTCTTCTGCAAAGGCTAAAGTTTCCTTAAACTCATCCTTTAATTCAGTTTCATTCTTAACTGTATAAGGAACATGAAGAAGTGAGCAGCTTGTACTTAAAACTAAGTTTTCTTCATGAACATATTCTTTTAATTCATTAAATATATGGATAGTCTTCTTATAATTATTTTTCCAAATGTTTTTACCATTAACTAACCCAGCAAAAAGACCTTTTTCCTTAGGAAATCCATACTTTTTAATTAGCTCTATATTTCTATGACCTTCAAGTAAATCTAAACCAAAAATATCAAAATCAAGTTTTATAACATCTTCATATATATCTCTTAAATCACCAAAATAAGTTTGTAAAATTACTTTATAGCTACGTTTAACACCTAGAAGCTCAGTATATATCTTATTAAATAAAACAATATCTTCCTTAGTTAAGTCAGTGACTAAAATAGGTTCGTCAACCTGTAAATATTTAATGCCACTTTCTTCAAACCTTTTAAAAACTTCTTTATATATTTTTATAAATTCAGAGGTCCAATCCTTATTTCCCTTATTATTAACAAGCTTTAACATAGTAAATGGACCTGTTATTACAGACTTAGTATCAATACCTAAACTCTTAGCTTCTTTATATAATTCAAAAGGCTTATCATCATTTATTTTTAGAACTGCATCTTCTTCCAGTTCTGGAACTATGTAATGATAATTTGTATTAAACCATTTTTTCATAGGAAGGGCCTTTACATCTTTATTGTCTTCCTGATATCCTCTTGCCATTGCAAAATAAGTGCTAAGCTTTGAAAGATTTAATTCTTTATATCTTTTAGGTATTATGTTTAAAAGAAAAGCTGTATCTAAAACATTATCATAAAAAGAAAAATCATTACTTGGAATAAGGTCTACTCCCTTTTCCTTTTGAGTTTTAAAATAACCTTCTCTTAATTTTTTTGCAGTACTCTTAAGTTCTTCTTCATTAATTTCTTTTCTAAAGAACTTCTCCACTGCAAATTTTAATTCTCTGTGAACTCCTATTCTTGGATATCCCACAATTGTTGTTTTTGTCATAGTATATTCCTCCTTAATCTTCACTCCCAAAGATTTGATTTATTTAAATACAAGGCAGGTTTCCTGACTTATCTTCATCCTACTCATTTTTACCTTCCCATTTATAAAAACAGTGGCATAACAAAACTTTCGTCCAAATAACAGTAGTGGGTGCTGCTCAGGATTTCCACCTGATTCCCTTTTACCTTTCTTTTACAAAAGCACCTTGTATAAGTGACAATCCAAATTAAGTGTCAGTCCAAATTTTATATTTGGTTACTGGAACTTACTCAGCAAAGGTCCATGAGCCCTAAGTTTCCAAAACAAAAAAATGCACTAGAGAATAATCTCTAGTGCATGAAAATACAACACTTAATTACTCTCTTATCTCTTAGCTTTATAGCTACAGGATTTAGCACCTTATAAACTTTAAATTTAACTTAAAGTCTTATGGTTGCCGGGCTTCATAGGGCCAGTCCCTCCACCTCTCTTGATAAGAATACGTGTTAATTATATACATATTTTATTTTATTTGTCAACATTTTTTTGAAAATTATTGCTATCTATATATGAAAAAGTACAACACTACACCTCATATTAATTCCTTCATAATTTATTAACCTCCTTCTACACTCCCACATATCATATAGTATATTGAATCTAGGAGGTAATAATAATGACTTGCTCTACTAATCCCTCTGATCCTAATACTATTACTAAATTTATAGATAAACTTCCTATTCCTCCTGTGGCAAAAGACTTAAATGGGCAATGGCCATATACTTGTGATAAGAATCATTATGTAATTACTATGCAAGAAGCTTACCATAAGTTTCATTCTGATTTCCCAGCAACTTATTTTTGGGGATATAACGGATTATATCCAGGCCCTACTATTGAAGCATTTAAAGATGTATCTACATTTGTAGAATGGCGTAATAACTTACCAGACAAACATTTTTTGCCTTTTGACTCTACTCTTCATGGAACACAAGATGATCCTGAAGTAAAAACAGTAGTTCATCTTCATGGAGCAAAAGTCCAGTGGGAAAGTGATGGTCATCCTGCTGCTTGGTATACTAGGGATTATGAAATCACAGGTCCAAAGTTCACAAGAACAGAATATGAATATACAAATCATCAGCCTGGAACTACTATGTGGTATCATGACCATGGAATGGGCGAAACAAGATTAAATGTTTATGCTGGTCTTGCTGGTTTTTATATTCTTAGAGATTCCCTTGAAGAAAGATTAAATCTTCCTAAGGGAGATTATGAAATTCCTATACTAATTCAAGACAAATCCTTTAATGAGGATGGTTCATTATTTTATCCAGATACACCACCATTTCCAGTATCAGTTCATCCTTCAATAGTTCCTGGTTTTCTTGGAAATACAATTATAGTAAACGGAAAGGTATGGCCTTATCTTGAAGTAGAGCCTAGAAAATACCGTTTTAGAATTCTAAATGGATCTAATAGAAGAGTCTATACTTTAAACTTTTCAAACAATACACCTTTTATTCAAATTGGTACTGATGGAGGATTTATTGAAGCTCCAGTAAATCTTAATTCCTTCTCTCTAACTCCTGCTGAAAGACTTGATGTTATTGTTGACTTTAGCAACCTTAAAGGTGAGACTTTTACTTTAATAAATACTAATAGTGATGCTGATGAAAACACTGGTGTAATTATGGAGTTTAGGGTTACAGCTAAATTAAAAGGTAAAGATGAAAGTTCTATTCCAAACTCACTTCGTCATGTTCCAGATTTAAAAGAATCAGAAGCTCATAAAACTAGATTTATACCTTTAATTCCTGACAATGACCATTATGGAAGACCAATGCTTATGATTGACGGTAAAATGTGGAGTGATCCAGTTTCTGAAATGCCTGTACTTGATACTATTGAAGTATGGAATATAATTAACACTTTCTCTGATCTTAATTTAAGTCATCCAATCCATCTTCATTTAATTCAATTTAAATTAATTAGCAGAACTCCTTTTGATGTAGAAACTTATCTTAATACTGGTGAATTATTGTTTACTGGTGATCCTGAACCACCAAAAGATTATGAAAAAGGATTTAAAGATACAATTGATGCTGAACCTGGAAAAGTTACAAAATTTATAATTCACTTTACTGGCTACCCCCAGGTGAATATGTATGGCACTGTCACTTCCTTGAACATGAAGATCATGATATGATGCGTCCTATGAAAGTCTTAGATAACTCCTACCATAATCAATAAATTTTAAAAAATCAGGTATAACACATTATAGCATTATACCTGAACAATTTAGAATTTATTATAATTCTTCCCCATTACTTTCTATAACTTTTTTATACCAATAGAAACTCTTCTTTCTTGATCTATCTAAAGTACCAGTTCCATCATTATTCTTATCTACATAAATAAAACCATAACGTTTCTTCATTTCACCTGTACCAGCACTTACTAAATCAATACATCCCCATGGAGTGTATCCCCATAGTTCAACTCCATCTCCTATTGCTTCTTTCATTTGTTCAATATGTGCTTTTAAATAATCAATTCTATAATCATCATTTATTGAACCATCTTCTTCTACTGTATCAACAGCACCAAATCCATTTTCAACAACCATTAGTGGTATTTGATATCTATTATAAATCTTATTTAATGATATTCTAAGGCCTTTAGGGTCTATTTGCCATCCCCAGTCACTTGCCTTTAAGTATGGGTTCTTTAACCCCATAGAAAGATTTCCTCCAGTACTTTCTAATGTAGGGTCTATACTTACACAGCTTGACATATAGTAGCTAAATGTATAGAAGTCAACACATCCTTCTCTTAAGATTTCTTCGTCTCCTTCTTCCATCTTAATTTCTATATTATTTTTTCTAAAATAGCTCTTAGCATATGGTGAATAATATCCTCTAACTTGTACATCTGAACATAAGTAATTATGAATTTCTTCATGCTCTTGTGCTAATAATACATCATCTGGATTACATGTATATGGATATGTTGCTCCATAAGCTATCATACATCCTATTTTAAATTCCGGATTAATTTCATGACCTAATTTTACTGCCTTAGCACTTGCTATAAATTGATGATGTAAAGCTTGGAATATTTCTGCCTTATGATCATTTCCATTATCAACAAAAGACAAATCTTTTATTCCATCAAATAAAACTCCAGCTCCCATAAATGCTGCTGATGGAGCCATTGTTAATATATTTATTTCATTAAATGTAAGCCAATACTTAACTACATCTTTATATCTATTAAATATAGTTTCACAATATCTTAAATAGCAGTCAATTGCTTTTCTATCTAACCATCCATTAAACTTTTTAGTAAGTCCAAGTGGAGTTTCATAATGTGAAATTGTAACTAATGGTTCTATATTATATTTCTTTAATTCTGCAAAAACATCATCATAGAATTTTAAACCTTCTTCATTTGGTTCTAAATCATAACCATTTGGAAAGATTCTTGTCCAGTTAATAGACATTCTAAATGTTTTGAATCCCATTTCTGCAAATAACTTTATATCTTCTTTATATCTATGATAAAAATCAATAGCCTCATGGCTTGGATAATATGTTCCTTCTTCTATTTCTGGTGTAATTCTTCTAGCCTGAGTATGAGTTCCTCCTGTCATAACATCAGCTGTACTCAATCCCTTTCCGCCTTCTCTAAAGCCGCCTTCAAATTGATTTGCTGCTGTTGCTCCTCCCCATAAGAAGTCTTTTGGAAATTTAATATTATTCATAAACTCTCCTCCTAAAATCAATGTAAACTTATACACTTATAATATTCAACTTATGAACTTTTGTCAATATATTTCGTTCATATTTTGAACTTTTATTGTTTTTATGCATTATAAATGCTTTTTAATTCTTTTTCTGCACTACATTTTTTAACGTACTTTGATGGCTTACATAAGAAAAGCCACAACAAGTTTTACTTATTTGGAAAATTTTATACTTTTCTATGCATTAAAAAAGACCTGCCTTTAGCAGATCTTATAATTAATATGTTATTCTTAAATTATCGCAGTCAAAATCAACCTTAGAACTAGTAATTATCTCTGCATCTTCAAAGCTTCCATAAGTATAAATTCTTCTAACATTAAACTTACTCTTATCAGCTAAGATAAAACATTCCTTTGAAGACTTTATAACAGCTCTTTTTACTTCTCCATCAATAAGAAGAGATGTAGTAAATCCAGCCTGCTTATCTATTCCCATAGTTCCAAGAAAAGCAATATCAAAGTTCATCATACTTACTTTCTTTTCTGTATCTTCACCTATAATAAGATTAAGCTCTGGTTTTGCATATCCCCCTAGAATATATGTATTTATTCCTTTAGAAATCAATTTTTGTATATGTGCAATACCATTTGTAACTACAGTTATATTCTTAGCTTTTATAAAGTCAACAATATAATAACAAGTACTTCCTGAATCAATAAAAATCACATCATTATCTTTTATTCTTTTTGCAGCTTTATTTGCAATTTTTATCTTTTCAGCTTTATTAGCTTCTAGAACTTCCTCTAAGTTAAAGACTACATCCTCTTCACTTTCTATTATCTCTGCGCCGCCTCTAGTCCTTATTATAAGCCCTTTATCTTCCATAGCTATTAAATCTCTTCTTAAGGTAGACCTTGATATATTAAATGTTTCCATCATTTCTTCAACTGTAGCAAATTTCTTATTCCTTAAATAATTTAAAATTTCAGTCCATCTATCCGTTAGAACCATAACATCACCTTTTTTCACTATTTGTTCATTATATGAACAAATAGTATCATTTTAAAATATCACTGTCAATAAGTAAAGCATTTAGCAGTATGTTTGATGTAAAATATTCTTATTAGCTATATAAAATATTAGGAATGCAGATACTTGAAAGAAATCTACATTCCTTATTAATCTTACTTCTGAAGAACAAAAGAAATTGAATCTAATGGTATAAGATAGAATCTTTCACTTCTTCTATTACCTTCATCATCATTACATACTGATTTTACCCATAATAATTCATCACTATACCCTATTATTCTTCCACAAATAGGTCTATTAGATAAATCAATAGCATTTACACCAATTTCATATAATCTATCAAAGGCATTGCACCTAAAATTTATAAGTGCATTTAATAAATCTGTTCTTTGTCCAGGTGCTAAATCTCTAGGACATCCATTATATCTTCTTCTTATTTCATTGCAAAAAGCTCTTACACAATCCTTGTGAATTAAAAACTCTACTGCTTGTATTGCATTAACTGGTATAATGGCACTTCTATTTGTAGTATCAAACTCAGGAGTATAAGCATTAGGTACAGTTATGTCTGCATTTAAAGACACAATACTATTACATTTTAATCTAGGACATGCACAATTATCTTTATCTAATCTATTAAATAGAGTATAAAATTTCACTCCAGCATCATCTATATTTAACCCTTTAAAATTCAATAAAAATCTTAAGGCATCTATTAAATCTCCATTTTCATAATTATTCATATTAAACAACCTCTCAATATAATGTAATTCAGGTTAAATTTACCCATACTGTATTATATTTATTTTTTAAACAATGTTTCTTTATGCACTCTGTTAAAATACTTTTTTATGAATTTTTTTCTTTTTTTGTAATATATATATGATTGAAAGTAAAATATATTTTGCATTTAAAAGGAAATAATATTATAATATATAAAAAAAGGAAGTGTTTGTATGTGAAAAATATTAAAATGAAACTTGCCCGTACAGAATTTGATATGTCTCAGCAAGAACTAGCAGAAAAAATAAATGTAACACGACAGACAATTGGAATGATTGAAGCTGGAAAATATAATCCTTCGCTTAAATTATGTATTTCCATATGTAAAGCACTTAATAAAACTCTAAATGATCTATTTTGGGAGGAATAAAACTATGAAAAATAAAAAAGTCTTAGATGATGAACGAACAAACGAAATAAATAATAAGATTCTATCCGAAGGTTATGTAATTTTAAATATCTTTCTTTTATTTTTTATAATAATAAAAGCTTTAATTTTCAATACTGCTTATAGTTCTTACAGATTAGAGGTAATTTTATTTGTAGTTATAAATATATATATTACTTCTAAAAAAATATATTGTGGAACTGATAATCCAAATTCAGTAAAACCATTTTCATACGCTCTATCTGTCTCCTTTTTACTAAGCTTTATCATAACATTAATAAATTTTATTAAATACAATAAAAGTTTAACTATAACTTTCATTTGTTTTATTATAACTTTCATAGTTTCATTTATATTATTTTTTTTAGTTTTAAACTTCATGAAAAAACTCTCTATTCATAGACATAATACAATAGATAAAGAATTAGATGATTGAAATTTTAAGGAGGAAAAAATATGCTTAAACTGAAAAATATTAATAAAGAATACTCAAAAAAAGTAGTTCTTTCTGATGTTAATATTGAAATAAATGCAAATGAAATTATTGGTCTTGTTGGTGAAAATGGTGTTGGAAAATCAACAATAATGAAAATAATTGCTGGTCTTATAAAAAAATATTCAGGAGAACGTATTATATCTAAAGATTTAAAATTAGGATATCTAATAGATAATCCTAGTTTCTATAATAACTATGATACTAAAACTAATTTAAGATTACTTAGTATGTATAATCCTAATATAACAGATGAGGATATTGATAAAATTTATGATTTATTTAAACTATCTGAATTTGGAAAAAAGAAATTTTTAAACTATTCTTTAGGTATGAAACAAAGATTAGGAATTGCACTTTCTCTTCTAGGATCTCCTGATCTTCTAATTTTAGATGAACCTTTTAATGGCGTTGATCCAAAAATGAGTATACTTATTATGGATATACTTAAAAACTGGGTAAAAATAACTAATGGAAGCATTCTAATATCAAGTCACATACTTTCACAATTAGATACACTTTGTAATAGAGTATTATTTGTTTCTAATGGCCATATAACAAATGAACAAACACTTAAAGATTTAAATTCTAACACTTTAATTTATGTAATAAAGTTACTCAATAAAGACGAATCTTTATACAATTACCTAAAAAATAATAATATAGAAATACTAGAACAGAAAGATTTTTCTGAATTTAAAATTAGAATAGATACTGATTCTAAAGATATAATAAGCTACATTCGAAAAAATTTCTCTATTGATGAACTATATAAAGAGAAAGAAAGCTTAGAAACTATATTTAGAAAGATTGAAGGTATTTAAAATGAATATAATTAAATTAGAATTAAAAAAAATATTTAGTTGCAAATGTATTTATATAGGACTTTTAATAAGTCTTATTACTGGTGGATTAATGACTTATACAGCTTTTAATAACCCAGAATTCTTTCAATTCAAACATACTCAAGCTTTTTATGCAGCCTATTTTATGCAGGTAATGATAATATACTTAATTGTTGATAATATTTATTCAGAATATAATCAAGGAACAATAAAGCTCCTTTGCAATAATGATTTAGGATTAAATAAAATATTTATTAATAAATTAATATGTATTTTAATAACTTGTATTTTCTTATCAGTAATAAATATTATTTTTAATATATTTGTTTTTAAAATTTTATCTCCAGATATAAATATTGTAACTTTTTCATTGCAAAGATTATGTGTATATCTACTTTTTGCCTTTACAATTTATTCAACTGTAGTACTTATGTATTCAATTTCTAAAAAAAATACATTTACTCTATGCTTCCTAATATTATTATTCTATTTAGCACACGACTTTATTGATGTTTTGGCCGCAAAGCTAAATATAAGTCAAAATATTTTAGATCTTATATCCTTTTACTCTCTTGGGTCAGGAATGCAGGGATTTTACTTTAATGCTAACATGATTATAGGAGCTTTAATATGGAGTGCTGTATGTCTATTTAGTGGATTATTTATTATATCAAAACAAGATATTTGTTAATCAAAAATCCATAATAATACAATTAAAGAAGCCTTACTCTAATATTTTTACTATAAGAGTAAGGCTTCTTTGATTTATTAAATCTTAACTATTTAGTTAAGGATATTATATTTTCTCCTCTAGCTGTATATAGCTTATAGTATTCTCCTTGATTTTTCATTAATTCTTCATGAGTTCCACTTTCAACTATTTCTCCATTTTTTAAGAAATATATTTTATCACTGTCTATTATAGTATCTAATCTATGAGCTATCATTATTATAGTAGAGTCTTTCTCCTTTAAATTTCTCATTATATTTTTTTCTGTAACATTATCTAAGAAACTTGTTCCCTCATCAAAAACTATCATTTTAGGTTTATTTATTAATGATCTTGCTATTACAACTCTCTGTCTTTGTCCCCCTGATAAATTCATTCCCATATCAGAAAGCATAGTATTATATTTAAGAGGAAACTGCATAATATCATCATGAATACATGCTGTTTTAGCAGCCTCTTCTATATCTTGCATGGTTACATTTTCTCTTTCTAGTTTTATATTTTCTTCAATATTTTTAGCATAAATATATATATCCTGAGGAACAATTGTTGCTAGCTTTAATAAATTATCTTTATCTAAACTAGCCATATCTTTACCATTTATTAAAACTTGTCCTTTTACTGGTTTATATAATCCCATAAGTAGTTTTGCCAAAGTACTCTTTCCACTACCTGTACTTCCTACAAAAGCTATCTTTTCCCCCTTAGATATATTTAATGAGATATTTTTCAGAACCTTTTGACCATCTTTATTATATGAAAAATCAACATCTTTAAATTCAATTGTATTTATATCATCTAATATATCTCCTGAAATTTTTTCTACTTCTTTGTTTGTTATATCCACTACTCTATCTAAGTAATTTGATGCAATTAGATATATATTAAAAGTATTTATTACCTTTGAACTTATTGACAATAAATTAAGTATAAAACTCTGAGATATTATAATATCTCCTAATGATACCATTCCATTTTTATAAGCAAAATATCCTGCTAAAACCATTATTAATGGTGCAATTGTATTTAAAATAGATTGTACTCCTGTAATAAAAATTTGATAATATTCTCTTTCTCTTCTTTTTTCAAGATAAGATTTAAATTCTCTACTCCAATTCTTAAGTACAATATCTTCTAGTCTTAAGATTTTAGTTGTAAATATAGAATAAATTGTTTCTACCTGAATGCTATTTACCTGAGATGCATTAATAATTTCTTCCTTATTAGCAAATTCTATAGGCCTTCTTGTAAATACTAATGTAATACTATTAATTAAAATTAATACTAATGCTGCCAGTAAAATCTTATATGAAATAGTTCCAATATAAATAATTAATATTACTCCAACTCCAAAGTCAAATATAGAGCTTATTACATTATCTAAAATAAAATCTTTTACGTAATTTACACTTCCCAGTCTTGTTATTAAATCACCATATGTTCTTGTTTCAAAAAAACTATATGGAAGATTTACAAGATGGCTAAAAACCTTCTTAAGCAATACTTTTTCAGTATTTATTTTCATAATTACAATAGTAAAAAACCTTAAAAAGTAAATTACAATGGTAAGAAGTATAGAAATACCTATGCCCAGTAATACTAATTCAAAATCAGAGCCCTCTGGTATTAATTGAGTCAGGTAATTATCTACAAACCACTGTGTAATCTTGGGGAATAATATGCTTAGGCAATAAGAAAAAATAGATAAAATACTTACTAATACTATTATCTTCTTTTCTTTCATAAGCTGAGTTAAAATATAGTTTCATCTCTTAGGAGGGCACTGAAAAACTTTAAGTTTTTCTAGTGCGCTATTCCAAAATCAAAAAGGAGTTAATTAAACTAATAAATTTTAGTTACATTAACTCCCTTTTTGTTTAGTTTTTTGTGCTTTATTAGGATTTCTATCCTAATAACTTCAATATTCTTTTAACATTTACCGTGAATATTGCTAACGCACCTTGCATTTTCATGGCAATTAGACCTGAAGATGATGCTATATCATATCCATGTCTATGCTTTAATTCACTATTTTTTGCTTCTATTTTATAACGTTCCTTTGATTTTTCTTTAAAATATTCAGTTTT
>NZ_FPBY01000323.1 GCF_900116755.1 Clostridium sp. DSM 8431 | reverse complement strand
ATATACATAAGTACCCTCCGAATAAAATTTATATTTTTATAAATTTTACCAAGAGGACACTTCTAATATCTAGATACCAAATCCTTTACGCTTACGATATTATTAACATTGTTGTTATTAAATAAATTTCATTGTTCAAAAAATAATACATTAAATACAGAGGTATACATGTCAATATTTGAAAATAAATTCCTGCAAGGTCTACTATCATTCTTTTTTTACTGTCAATTCTCCATGCATTTGTTAAATCAATATAAAATACAGGATAAATCAAATATATTCCTATCCCTAACTTACCAGCTGTTACTCCATATCTATACGCAGCTGCAACATGTCCAAATTCATGTATTAATAATGATATATATATATATATATTAAAATTAATCCTGAATTTAAATTATAAATATCTAACTTTATTCCACCGTTAGTACATGCCTTAAATATTATTGATAAAAAAATTGATAATACAAAAATGATCAATATAGCTGCAACATATTTATTAAAAGCAAAACTCATAAATTTGTACAATAAATTGAATCTCTTTGATTCTATAATAGGTATATGTATCCAAAGCCTATTTTTATTTTTAGGTTTACCTATATCTATTTCATATCCATCTATAAGACAATTCTTTATCAATACATTTTCAATATAGTCTATCAAATCATTTTCTTGAACTGTATATTCTTTATTGTTTAACTCCATTACTACATCTTTTAAAGTATGTTTGCCATCAAATTTATCAATTAATGCTTTTGCTTTTGGAGAAACACGTATATTAATCGATTCATCAAATGACAATATATAATATAGTTTATTGTCTAAATCTTTTTCTTCATGATACAAATATTCTTTTGCCTTTAGGTAATCATATTTCATATTTTATATACCTATTTTACTCAATAATTTTTCTTTATTTGCATTTATATAAACATTCAAAGTTTTTTCTATATCACCACATATTGGACAATCAATATCATTATTTACTTCTAGTGAAGCTATTGGGCATCCACCACCACATAGTAATGCATATTTACATTCTTTACATTTTGGTATTCTAAATATTGTTCTATTAAACCATAACTCTACATCATCTTTATTTGTAAGCGTAAAGGATTTGGTATCTAGATATTAGAAGTGTCCTCTTGGTAAAATTTATAAAAATATAAATTTTATTCGGAGGGTACTTATGTATA
>NZ_FPBY01000192.1 GCF_900116755.1 Clostridium sp. DSM 8431 | reverse complement strand
ATAAATTAATCTAATGAACCGCCGTATGCCGAACGGCACGTACGGTGGTGTGAGAGGTCGGTAATCAAAATAATTGATTACCTCCTACTCGATTATGTACTACTTAGGCATAGGAAATCTATAGAATACTATAGGAGTTCTATCTTCTTTAACTTCAATTCTTTTAATGAATCTATTTAAAATATCAGGAGTAAGCTCATTAAAGTCTAGAAGTTCTTTCTTCATCTTAGTAAGTTCATTTAAGGCAGCATCACTAGTAAGCTTGTCTATAGCTTGCTTGCTTTGTTGAATTTTAAGTTCTAATTTAGATATTTCATCTTTAGTTGAATCAACTAATAGACGGTAGTCTTCTTTAGATATTTCACCATCTGTATATAATTGAAGAGCATTAAGTTTTCTAGCATTTAACTTGTTAAGTTGGTTTGTAGAGTTCTTTATGACCTTTTCTTGTTCTGAAACATGCTTAGAAACTGATTTCTTTAAGTTTTCAAGATATGAAGTTGAATTTAAAGAATTGATAAATCCTCTTATATCTTGAAGAATTAAGTTACAAAGTTCCTCTTCTCTAATAATGTGGCAAGAACAAGCTTTTTTACCGTGTTTATCAAAACTTCCACATACATAACCTCTTCTATTTCTTTTAAAATGCATGCCTTTACCACAATCATTACAAAACATAATTCCAGTGAAAAGGTGGAAAGATTGATGATACTTTTTATGACTTCTTTGTACTAATAACTCTTGTACTAATTTGAAATCTTCTATACTAACAATTGGTTCATGAGTATTTTCTACTATAACCGTTTTATCTGTATCATTTACTTTTCTATGCTTTGTAATAATACTAACAACACTTTGTTTTAGCTGAACCATATTTCCTATATAGGCTTGATTAGTCAGAATCTTTTTGACTGTGCTACCATGCCATTTATTATTGGCGTTACTCTTTCCAGCAATCATTGAAGGTGTTGGAACATCTTCATTGAAAAGCATTCTTGCAATAGTATCTATACCTTTACCACTAATATATTCAGAAAATATTCTTCTGACTATATTAGGTGTATCATCTTTTCTAATATATAGTTTACTATCTTTACAGATATAACCGTATGGTGGAGTTCCTCCATTAAATAGTCCAAGTTCTGCTCTGGTTCTAATTGTATGTTTTATTCTATTACTGGTTGCTTGAGCTTCATGTTCATATAGCCAAGCATACAATCCAAATAAACTGCTTTTATCTTCTAAAGTATTTATAGAACCATCAAGCACAACAATATCAGTATCACATGTTTCTGCTATTCGTTTTATCTTATGTGCATACTCTACATTTCTAGCTAATCTAGAGAGTTCTTTAGCAGCAATAAGATTTACTTTTTTATCTTCAATATCTTTTAAAAGTCTTAATAGTTCAGGACGTTTTGTAGATGTACCAGTTTCTATATCAACATAAAAGTCTACTATTTCCCAACCTTGTTTCTCTGCATGTTGAATAAATAACTCTCTTTGATTAACAAGAGAAGTTTTTTGTTCTAAAACATTTTTAGATACTCTTATATATACACCGCATTTAATTATTTTATCTCTTAGCATGATATTACATCTCCTTCCATTGAAGATGTAGTGTGATTCATAATAGTAGAATAAAGTTTATCTATCTCTTTGTCAATTTTCTCTTTTATTAAAGAGTCAATAATACCTTCCAATGATATATCTGAGTTTGAGTCAAAAATTCTTTCTATTTGCATTTAAATATCCTCCTAATTCTTGAGTGAATTTAAAAATATATTTATGAGTCTTGATTAAAACCCTAAAAAACTTTTAAGTTTTCACTATCTTTGAAAGATATATTGTGATAAGAAATATAAAACCCTAAAAAATCGAACAAAAAGAGTAAAAAATTAAATATTATAATTTTAGCTGGATTTTTAGAAGGAAATTTTATAAAAAGCAATTAATTATGAATTAATCTAGGATAAATATCTAAAAAAACAAATTCATTATAAAAAGAAAAAATATCCGATGTTATAGAGAGCAATTATATATTGCTTTTAGAAGAGGAGATAACTAGGAATTTTGCTGATATTTTTATCAGAAAGCTTGATGATTACATGGATTTAAGTGATAAATCATTTGGCAAATATGAATTTGAAAGTGAAGGTGGATATTAAAATGATACATACTGGAGAGTTTTTTGTAATACTAGATGTTGAACATGATGCAGCAGTTATAGAAGAAATGAATGAAAGGAAAGTATATACCTGTACTGGATGTAGAATTGTTTGTAGAAAAACTAGGGTAGGCAAATGTATTTTAACTAGATTACATTTAGTAGTGGATTTTATAGAGTTATTAGGAAAAGCAGATATTACACCAAGTGATGTTGATGATATAAATTATAGGATACGAAGGATTGTTGAAGATATAGTAGATAATGATAACTTTGAATTAGTCTTAAGTAGATTAGATTATAGATTTGATGTTGTAATTAAAGATAAAGAAGAAAGAGCAATGATTTTGAAATTGCTGAAGAAATCTTGTGAAAAGCATAATTACATGAGAAAGATAAATAAGTATAGAAATACAGTAAGATTCTTTTCTAAAAGCAGGTCCAATAATTTTTATGATAAAGAAGTAGAAAGGATGGATAAAAATAAAGAGATAAAACCTTATGAGAAAGATGTTATGAGATTTGAGGCTCAAATTAAAAATGAGCATACAAGATATAAAAAGAGAAGCGCTGAAGTTGAAAGAGATATTGAATCATACTTAACTTATACCATGTATAAGAACTATATGACAAAGATGGTTATAGGGGTAACAGGAAGAGGAGATTTTTATTCTTTAAAGGGTGCTATAGATATAATAAATAAACATAATGTTAGTGATGTTGTAAAAGAAGAATTACGAGAATTTCTGGTATATACATCACTGAAAAGAGATTTAGGTAAGACTAAAGAAAAGTATGACAGATATAAATATAATAAGTACATAGCTATCTTAAATGATTTGAATGTAAATCCAATAATCATTCCAGAAAAGTGGAGAAAAAGCTTTATTGCTAATCCTTTAAATAAGCTAATAAATGAATTTGAAAGTGAAGAAAGGTACCTTTAATTGGTACCTAGATTTTTTTATTTTCATATTCAGAAATTCTTCTGTAGAAGGTGTTAGACTTTAATCCTAAAGTATCTTTGAAATATTTTGTTGTTATCTTTTTTGATTTCCATTGGGTATAAAGAAACTCAAATTCATCAGATTTGATAGTAATTTCTTTTTTTGGTCTACCAAATTGAATACCTTTAGCTATAGCAGATTTAATTTTAAATTAGTTTTCATTAGAGCCTCCTATTAATTTTTATTATTTTACGAGAAATTATTGAAGATAAGATAATATGCAATGACAATTATTTTTTAATATTTTGCATATAAAGTGTATTAAAATGAATAAAGAGTGCATAATATTAAATACAAAAATCAATTTAGAAATAAAAAATATCGTTTCTTGAAATTAGATTTACAAATCATAAGCTGGAATGTTATTATATATGTAGGAGGAGAATGAAATGAAGAATATAGTAAGATTACAGGAAATTCAAATTGAAAACTTTAAAAATGTTACAAATGGTACCATAAATTTTGATAGCTTTAAAAAGAAAAAATTCTTTTCGAATTCATACGATGCAGATATACTTGGCATATATGGTCAAAATGGTTCGGGAAAAACAAGTATGGTTGAAGCAATTGATATCTTAAAAACAATTTTATCTGGAGAAAAGATTGATAAAAGTATAAAGAATTTATTGTCTTATAATACTAATTCTGCTTTTTTTAAATTTATATTTTCAATACAAGTAGAAGAAAAGAAATATATAGTAAATTATAAATTTAATTTGAGATGCAATAATGATGAGGATAGAGTTGAAATTTTCAAAGAATTATTAGAGTATTCTAGCATAGACTTTGATACTAAAAAAGTAAGTGCAGCAAGAGGGATTGTTAATTTTGATATGGATAAAGATTCAGAGGAGATTTTTTTACCTATGAAAAATTACAATATTGTTGTAAGAGAAGGTGAAAAAACAAATCTAATCGTTTCAAAGGAATTTGCTAAAGAAAATAGTACTTCATTCATTTTTAATAAACGTAGTATGCAAGTTTGGGAAAAGAGCTTTAAAGGTGAAGAGGAGTTTTATTATGAAATTCTTCGCTCATTACAAAATTATGCGATTACGTCATTTGTAATAAAAAATGATTATTTAGGACATGTTGATTTGAGTTCTATTATGCCATTAAATTTTCTGATAGACAGCAAAAAAGGAATTGCTAGAGGAATGCTTGTTATTAGGTTATTTGATACAAATACAGTTAGTAAAGAAATATTGGAAATATTAAATAAAATAATAGAACAAATAAATATTGTTTTGAATTCACTAATACCAGGGTTAACAATTGAGATAAAAATTATAAAAGAAGAACTTATGGAAGATGGAGAGGTTGGACATATATTGGAGTTATTATCCGTAAGAGAAAGTGGAAAAATTCCATTAAAATATGAATCAGATGGTATAAAAAAAATAATTTCTATATTAAGTGCCCTGATTGCAATGTACAATAATGAAAAAATTTGTGTTGTAATTGATGAATTAGATTCAGGAATTTTTGAATTTCTATTAGGTGAGTTATTGGGAGTATTAAAGGAGAAGGCAAAAGGTCAATTAATATTTACATCTCATAATCTTAGAGCATTAGAAGTCTTAGATAAGTATGACATAATATTTACAACAGCAAATCCTCAAAATAGATATATAAGGTTAAAATATGTTAAGGATAGTAATAACTTAAGAGATTTCTATTTACGTCAAATATTTCTTGGTGGACAAAATGAAATTATTTATAAAAGAACAAAAAGTTATGCTATTAGTAGAGCTTTTAGGAAAGCAGGAGTAAAAAATGAGTCAAGATAAAGTAATTGTTTTTATTGTTGAGGGATTTTCTGATAAAGAGACCCTTGACGGTATTCTAACCGAACTCTTTGATGAAAAAAGTATAGTATTTTCTATTGTAGATGGAGATATAACTACACAAAATTCTACTAAAGTAGATAATATACGTTCTAAAATTGGTAAGTGTATAGATAAAGCAATGCAAAAAGATAAGTTTTTAAATACTAATATTGATATGATAGTTCATTTAATAGATACAGATGGTGCATATATTCCAGATAGCAATATAATTGAGAATAAAAATATTGATATTTTATATAATGATAGTACTATAGAAACTGAAAATGTAGATAACATTATTAATAGAAATCATAAAAAAAGGACTATAGTTAATATTCTAAGTACTATGCAAAGTATAAATAAAGGTAGAATACGAATTCCTTATTATATGTTTTATATGTCGTGTAATTTAGAACATGTATTGCAT
Source organism: Clostridium sp. DSM 8431 (assembly GCF_900116755.1). Classification (GTDB taxonomy): domain Bacteria; phylum Bacillota; class Clostridia; order Clostridiales; family Clostridiaceae; genus Clostridium. The sequence goes on along the minus strand of NZ_FPBY01000192.1, from coordinate 702 downwards.
AATATAAAGAATGCGACTCAAGAAGAAAAAAATAGTTTGGCTGAAGATATAGAAGATAGATATATAGAGAATCCAAGTGAATTTGTAAATTTTATGACAGAAAGTGATTTTTCAGTAAAAGGCGAGTATAAAGATACATGGGATTTTATTAAACAAGATATAAATTCAATTTGTAGGTATAGTAATTTTGGTTTATTCTTTGAAATAAGTAATCCTAAAAATTAGTTGTAAAATCACACTACATCTAATTAATATATTGTCTACACACAGCACTCCACACATGGAGAAACTGTTGTAAAATTAATAAAGAAATAATTACATTTTTAAAGGCAGGAGCTAATAGATTAGTTCCTGTTTTTTTCGTATTATAGAAAATTAAAAAAACTTTTATATGTAAGCGTAAAGGATTTGGTATCTAGATATTAGAAGTGTCCTCTTGGTAAAATTTATAAAAATATAAATTTTATTCGGAGGGTACTTATGTATATAAAATTAGATAATGATACTTGGGAAAAATATATAGAAGAATATTTTTCTCTTGATAAGAAAATATCTATAAAACAATTCTGCAAGGAGCGTAATATTAATCCTAGCCAATTCTTTTATCACAGAAAAAGAGTTAAAGCTAAAAATGCTCCAGTAGTTCTTCAAGCTATTAATTTAAAAGGTAAGTCAGATAATAAAGAAAAAATCACTTCTTCT
>NZ_FPBY01000188.1 GCF_900116755.1 Clostridium sp. DSM 8431 | reverse complement strand
ACTCTAATCACCCTTATTATTTAATAAATTAAGTATAACATAAAAAGCCCAAAAGATTGTTGAATAACAATCTTTTGGACTTAATTTTCCGAAGGATACTTTTTCAGTGCCCTCCAAAAATTACGCAGTCTTTTTTCTTATAAAACTTTTGATAAAAAGTCTTTAGTTCTCTCGTTCTTAGGATGATTAAATATTTCATCAGGTGTTCCTTCTTCTACGATTTTTCCACCATCTATGAATAATATTCTATCTCCTACTTCCCTTGCAAATCCCATTTCATGAGTTACAACTACCATAGTCATTCCCTCGTTTGCAAGTTTTTTCATTACATTTAAAACTTCACCAACCATTTCAGGATCTAATGCTGATGTAGGTTCATCAAATAGCATAACATCTGGTTCCATAGCAAGTGCTCTAGCTATTGCAATTCTTTGCTTTTGGCCTCCAGATAAGGAAGATGGATAAGTCTCTGCTTTATCTTTTAATCCTACCATATCTAATAATTCTTCTGCCTTAGCTCTTGCTTTTTTAGGGTCAATCTTCTTCACCTTAATAGGAGCCAGTGTTACATTATCTATAACACTTTTATGTGGGAATAAGTTAAAACCTTGGAAAACCATCCCCATATTTTCTCTTATCTTGTCTATATTAACCTTTTTATTAGTGATGTCATTTCCTTCAAAAATAATTTTTCCTTCTGTAGGAGTTTCTAAAAGATTTAAACATCTTAAAAATGTAGATTTTCCTGAACCTGAAGGACCGATTATAACTACAACTTCACCCTTTTCTATATGTTCGTCTATACCCTTTAATATTTCGTTGTTTCCAAAACTTTTATGTAAGTTTGTAATCTTAATCACTAGTCTTCATCCTCCTTTCAAGATAACTCATTAGTCTACCTAATGAAAATGTTAATATAAAGTAAAATACTGCTGCAACCATTAATGGTTCTAAAGAAAGGTATGTTGCCCCTTGTACTATTTTGGCTGAGTAGGTAAGCTCTCCAACTCCTAAAACAGAAGCCATTGAAGATTCCTTAATTACTGTCACAAATTCATTACCTATTGCTGGAAGTATATTTCTAATTGCTTGTGGCATTATTATAAGTCTCATAGTCATTACCTTTGACATACCAAGACTTCTTGCGGCTTCAGACTGTCCCTTGTCTACGCCTTCAATTCCTGCTCTTATTATTTCTGCAACATATGCTGCTGAGTTTAACCCTATTGCTAATATTGATGCAGTTATTGCATCTACATCTATATTAAATATAAGTTTTGTTCCAGAGTACACCATTAAGATTTGTAATAACATTGGTGTTCCTCTTACTACTTCTACATATATACTTGCAATTATTTTCAAAGGTTTTATCTTCCATATTTTAAATTCTGAACTTTTCATGAAGAATAATAGTGATCCAAGAATTACTCCCATGAATACAGTAACTATGGATATAATCAGAGTTAATTCAACTCCGCTTAAATACTTTGGAAAATAATTTTTTAAAAATCCAAAAGTAAACATCGCTTCTCCTCCTCAGCCACTTAACTATTGATTTGCAGCTTGATTTTTAACCGCTAACTCATTAGCTTCTATTATATATTTATTTAAATCCCCTGAATCAGTTAATCTGCTTATTGTTTTATTAATTTCTTCTAATAATTGTGTATCTCCCTTTTGTACTCCAACTGCATTTCCTCCATCTTCGTCTTCAAAGGTAATATTAGTTACTCCAATTTCCGGATTATTTTTTACGATCATTTCTCCTACTGGCTTTTCTATTATTAATGCATCAACTTTTCCACTTTTTAATGCTAATACTAATGAATTAACATCTTGTAATAATGTAACTTTATCTGATGATGTTTCACTTTCAGCAAGTTGTTGTTGAGTTGATCCTAATTGTGCCCCTAATACTTTACCATTAAGATCAGATTCACTATTATAATTTGAAACATTATCTTTTGATGTTATTACAGCATGATTTGCCTCATAGTATATATCTGAAAAATCTACTTGTTCTTTTCTTTCTTCTGTTGGATTCATTCCTGAAATTATAGCATCTATTTGACCAGATTTAAGTGCTGCAATTAAAGCATCAAAATCCATTTCTTTAATCTCCAATTCTACCCCTAGATCCTTAGCAATTTCATTTGCCACATCAACATCAAACCCTACTACTTCATCTTTTCCATCTACTATTGCATGGAATTCATATGGTGCGTAATCTGCTGATAATCCAACAACTATCTTTCCATTAGATTTTATTTCTTCTACTTTATCTATTTTTTCTGTTTTTGATGAGCCGCATCCAGCTAATGAAACAGTCATAACTGCTGCAATTAATGTGACTCCTATACTCTTTAATAATCCTTTTTTCATTTTTTAGCCCTCCTTGTTATTTCTTATTCATCCGATAGCATAATTATACGCTTGTACTTTATATTTATGCAATACTTTTTTTGTATTTTTTTATTTTTTCAGCGAAACATAATATTTTTAGTGTTTTTCGTTATTTTAAACATCGATTTTTGTTAATATATTATTATTTACTCCTTTTTTATATTCATATGCATGTATAAAATCACCTTTTTTATGCATAAACATATTATATAAATGATTATAAATATGAATATAGAGGTTTTAAAATGACTGATTACAAACAAAGACACTTATTCCCTGGGGGAAACACATCAAAAGGTTTCTATTCTTTTTACAGGTATATCCTTTCTCAAGAGGATGCAAACAGAATAATATGTATTAAAGGAGGCCCTGGAACTGGTAAATCTTCCTTTATGAAAAAAATAGGAAAACATTTTGGTGAAATGGGATATTCTATTGAATATCATCATTGTTCATCTGATAATAATTCTCTTGATGGTGTAGTTATAAAAGAATTAAAAGTTGCTCTTTTAGATGGAACTTCACCTCATATAGTTGATCCTATCAATCCTGGAGCTGTTGATGAGATTCTTAATGTTGGAGTTGCTTTAGATTATGAACTTCTTTCTAAAAACAAAAAAGACATTATAAAATTGAATAAAGATATAGGAAAAAGCTTTAAAAGAGCCTATAGATTTTTAGGAGCAGCAAAATCTATTCATGAAGACTGGAGCATACTAGATTCAGAATCATTAAATCCATCTGCAGTTATAGATTTAATTAATACAATAACAACTTCACTTCCTACTGAACCACTAAAAACAGGAATAGGAAATGATCGTCATATCTTTTCTACAGCCTTTACCCCTAATGGTATAGTAAGCTTTAGTGAAGATTTATCTAAGGAAGTTAATGATTTGATTGTAATTAGTGGTGGACCTGGATATAGAAAAACAGAAATTTTGAAAAAAATCGGAACTTACCTTCAGAATAAAGGTTACTTTGTTGAATATCTTCATGACCCCTTTATTCCAGATAGACTTGAAAATATAATAGTTCCTGAGCTTTCATTAGGAATATTTACATCTAACGAAATTAACAAAATAAATTATCCAAGCATAACTTATAAGATGTCTGACTTCTGTAATAATACTTCACTTATAAGTAAAGTTGATGAAGCTTTATATGATAAAAAAGAATTTGATGAATTAGTATCCAAGGCTCTTTCCTGCATAAATAATTCAAAGTCTCTTCACGACAAATTAGAATCATATTATATTCAGGCAATGGACTTTTCTATTGTAGACAACCTATATGATGAAACAATTAAAAAAATTGAAAGTTATATTTAAGACTCTTCATTTTAAATAAATTCTTTATATAAAAAGAGGCACCTTAAAAAAGGTGCCTCTTAAAATTTATTTAATAACTGCAAGTCTATGAAGTGCTCTCGTACACATAATGTATTTTACTAAGTTAGGTGTATCTTTTAAATCATCTAAAAGTATAACTCCATCAAACTCTAATCCCTTTGCATAATATGCAGGAAGTAATACAAGTCCGCCTTTGTATATCATATCTTCTCTATCAAAAGTCATTACCTTTGTTCTTGATTTTAAAAGACTCGATACATCTTTAAGCTTTTCCTTATCCTTAGTTATAATAGCTATACTTTCTAAACCTTCATCTTGGAAATCTTCTATTATAGCTAAAAGAGTTTCTATCTTTTCTTCTAGCGTATCAGTTTCTTCTTCCATAACTTCATGTCCTCTTCTAACTAAAGGAACAATCTTATTTTCATCAAGGAATTGGTTTGCATATTCCATAATTTCTTGTGTTGATCTGTAACTCTTATTTAACTTAAACTCTTCAACAGTCTTTCCAAATATCTCATCTAAATGAAGCATTGCTGGCTCTTCATCAGTGCTTATAAGTCTTTGATTTGAATCTCCAACTATAGTGTAGCTTCTACATCCAGTAAGTTCTTTTATAAGCTTAAATTGAGTCATATTGTAATCTTGAGCTTCATCAATTACTACATGCTTAATTTCTTTTCCATATTTCTTACCTTCAAGTTTAACCATTAAATAAAGTATTCCTGCAAGGTCCATATATCCTAGTTTTTCAGTATTACTAATTCTCTTATAAAGAGTTACGCAGTTTTCATTATTGATCCACTTATCAAGTTCTGCTCTAGCGTCCATTACGCCTCTTACTATTTCTCTTACTCTTATTCTTCTTCTAAAATCAAGATCATTTTTTTGTATTTCAAATTCATCTGGAGAAATTTCTTTAATCTTTTGCTTAACTTCAGCATTAAGTTCTCTTACTAAGTCATCTCTTTTATCCTTTATCTTAGAAATAAGTATTCTCTTAATCTTAGCACTTCTTCTAAATAGAGGCATATGTTTATAATACTTAGTAAATAATTCTTCTATTTCTTCAGCTGATACTATTTCTTCCCCAAAGAATTTAACTGGCTTGATTTTAAAGTAGTTTTCTTCCATATCTAAGATAGTATTATCAAGAAGTTCTACAAAGGAATTTGAAGCCTTATATCTGTATTCTTCTAAAGCTTCTTCATTACCAGTCATAGCTTCTTCTATATATTCTGAGAAACCTTTTATATCTTCCTTTAATCCAATTTCATCAATAGCGAAGTTTTGGAATGTAGTTTGTGCTACTCCTCCCTCTTCACCTAATGATGGAAGAACTTGACCTATATAGTCCATAAATATATCATTTGGTCCTAAGATTAATACCTTATCTCCAAGTTGCTTTCTATTGTTATATAGAAGATAAGAAACTCTATGTAATGCTATTGTTGTCTTACCTGAACCTGCAACACCATTAACTACAACCACCTTATTTCTTGGAGCTCTAATTATGTTATCTTGCTCTTCTTGTATAGTCATAACAATATCTTTAAGTTTATCTTCTGAATTCTTTGTTAAAACCATTTGCAAGATATCATCTTTAACATCTAAAGCAGAATCAAAAATTCCTTGAAGCTCACCTTTTTTAACTAATATCTGTCTTCTTCCAAGAAGGTTTGCTTCTACTTCTCCTTCTGGTGACGTATAAGTGCTTTCACCTAAAGTTCCCTTATAGAATAAAGAAGCAACTGGCGCTCTCCAGTCTATTATTACTGGCTCATAATCTTCTGTAGTAAGACCAAATCTTCCTATATATACGTCTTCTGCCCCTTCATCTTCTTCTGTAAATGTTATTTTACCGAAGTATGGACTTTCTTTTAATATATTAAATTCTTTTAGTCTTCTATCTATAGTTTTATATGCTTCTTCTTTAACGTAACTTTCATGATCGAAATACTCAGTTACCTTATCTTCATCATCTTTATACTCTTCTAAATATTCTTTTCTTGCTTTAACTATATATTCAGTTATATATTTTCTCTTTGCTATATAATTTAAAGTTTCTGTATTTAAAAGACTTATTGTATCTTGTAGCTTTTCTTCTTCCATTACAAATTCAATATTATTATTCACTATCCTGCACTGCTACTCAAAATATGGGCAAATATACCCATATCGAGATTATTCCTTCTTCAACCTGTCTCATTTTGTTCCACAGAACTACTTTGAGCTGATATAACAGTCCAAAGGCGTAAGTTCCCGACTTAGCCATGGGTACACATCTATAAAACTTGTTTACGCTATTTTATAGATTTTTGCATCTCTTAAATTAAGACTTGCGTTATAATCTCTATCTTCAATATATCCACATGAACACCTGTAAATTCTATCTTTAAGTTTTAAATCCTTTTTATAGAACCACAATAGTGGCATAATTTACTTGAAGGATAAAATCTATCAACAATTCTTAATTCAATTCCTAAAGAATGACATTTATTAGTTAATTTATTTCTAAATTCATAAAATTTCTGCTGTGCCACTG
>NZ_FPBY01000077.1 GCF_900116755.1 Clostridium sp. DSM 8431 | reverse complement strand
TTTAAAATTCACTTTTACCAGTGGATTTATTTAGTGTACCATTTTTTAAGAAAATTTTAAATAGCTATTGAAAAAAATTTAATCTAAGGTTTCTTTTTTAAGTCTCTTATTGCTAAGTTGACGACATTGATAGAGCGCTTAGTTATAGAATGATGGAAAAGTCTGATAATATGTATTATTTAGAAGCTCAAAAGGTTTATGAAAGCATGAATGATAAAAAAAATAAAAATTATGATTCAGTGCTTTATGATGCAATGTACTATAAGGATCTAAAAGAGTATGGAAAGGCTTTAAATATTATTAATTTAATACTTAAAGAAGATAATAAAAATGAAGATGCTATTAAAGCTAAAATAAGAATAATTAAAGAACTTAAAAATAAAAATCTTTAAATTAAAATATGAATATAAAAAGCTTAAAGAATTTAATACTGAAGAATTTTTACCTTGTGTTAAGACTTCTATTGATGAAATTATGAAGGAAATAGATGAAATATCTAAAGAAGAATTTAAATCTAATGAAGTAAAGGTTTTAAATGATTATTTTTTTAAGAATGATCATTTTGTAGAGAAATTTAAGGAAAGAATAAAAGGAGTAATAGTGCAACACCATGGAAAACTTGAATATGGATCTCCAATTCAACCTAGAAGTGAAGAAAGTTATATTGTTCATTATGCAGCAATGAATAAAATAAAGATTGTAGGTGAAGGTGTTCCTGAAGGTGAATGGAGTAGATATGATAATAGAATTAAAGGTAAGTTGTATTTATAGTTTGATATAATTATTAAGAACTTAAGGTATAAAAGAAGAAAATATGTACATACTAGTTAATGACCGAAAGGTTACGTGGGTTATGGCTGATGGCATTTTTGCCATTGGCTTTTTTGTTATACTAAATACCTATCTAATTATTTATTACTCTATTTTGTAGGTAAGCTATTGTAAATGAGACAAGAATTGTATACTATAAAACTATACACGAATTATTATTTTTTGTAAGAATATTAATAATAATGAAAAAAATAATAAAGGGACTAAGTTGAATAATTTTGGTATAAGAAACAGGAAAAACATTACAATATTCGTATTATAAAAAGATTTTTCAAAAATAATGTTCGCTGTATAACGAATAATAATAAAAAAATAAACAATAATATTGACAACGTACTTCGGCGGTGTTAATCTTATCATATAAGGACGAAAAATAAAATATATATAATAATAAATATTCGCATTTTAGTAGTTGCTTGGAGGTATTTAAATGTCAAATATCAGATGCATTTATGTTGAAAAGAAAAAAGGATTTGATGTTGAAGCAAAAGGTTTATTAAATGATTTTAAGAGAAATCTTAGAATTGAAAAACTAGAAGGGGTAAGACTTATAAACAAATATACATTAGGAGAAGTAAAGGAAGAATATTATAAAAAAGCTTTAAATACAATATTCTCAGAACCAACAGTTGATAATGTATATGAAGAAGAGTTTCCATTAGAAAAAGAAGAAAAGGCTTTTGGAGTTGAATTTTTACCTGGTCAATATGATCAAAGAGCAGATTCAGCATCTCAATGTTTTCAACTTTTAACTACTGAAGATAAGGTAGATGTTAAGTCTTCAAAAATAGTAGTTCTTCAAGGAAATTTATCACAAGATGAAGTGGATAAAATAAAAGGTTACTATATAAATCCAGTAGATTCAAAGGAAGTTGATATAAAGGCAAGAGAATTAAGTTCTCCAACCACATCACCTCAAGATGTTCAAATCTTAAATGGGTTTACTAATAAAAATGATGAAGAGTTAAAAGATTTTATTAAAGAACAAGGCTTAGCAATGAGCTTAGAAGATTTAATAATGATTAGAGATTACTTCAAAAATGATGAAAATAGAGACCCAAGTATAACTGAAATAAAAGTTATAGATACATACTGGTCAGATCACTGTAGACACACAACATTCTCAACTTCTATAAAAGAGGTTACCATTCAAGAAAATAAATTCACAGTTCCAATTAAAAAAAGTTATGAAGCATACATAAATGCAAGAGAATATGTATACGGAAAAGATACAAATAGAAATATAACATTAATGGATCTAGCAGTAATTGCTATGAAGGAAATGAGAAAGAAAGGTTATTTAGATGACCTAGATATTTCAGATGAAATTAATGCTTGTTCAATAAACATAAAGGTTGAAACAAATGAAGGTCTTAAAGATTACTTATTAATGTTTAAGAATGAAACTCACAACCATCCAACAGAAATTGAACCTTTTGGTGGAGCAGCAACTTGTCTTGGTGGGGCAATAAGAGACCCATTATCAGGAAGAACTTTCGTTTATCAAGCAATGAGAGTTACAGGAGCAGCAGATCCAACAGCTCCAGTAGAAGAAACTTTAAAGGGTAAACTTCCACAAAGAACTATTACTTTAGGTGCAGCTCATGGATACAGCTCATATGGTAACCAAATAGGTCTTGCAACTGGTCAAGTAGCAGAAATTTATCATCCAAATTATGTTGCTAAAAGAATGGAAGTTGGAGCAGTTATAGCAGCAGCTCCAAAGGAAAATGTAAGAAGAGAAGAACCTACCTTAGGTGATGTAGTTATTCTTCTTGGAGGAAGAACAGGACGTGATGGTGTTGGTGGAGCAACAGGATCATCAAAAGAACACACTATGGATTCAATAAATGAATGTGGTGCAGAAGTTCAAAAAGGAAATGCTCCAACAGAAAGAAAACTTCAAAGATTATTTAGAAACAAAGAAGCAACTCAAATGATTAAGAGATGTAATGATTTTGGTGCAGGTGGTGTTTCTGTAGCTATTGGAGAATTATGTGACGGACTTCACATTGATTTAGATAAAGTACCTAAAAAGTATGAAGGGCTTGATGGAACTGAACTTGCTGTTTCAGAATCTCAAGAAAGAATGGCAGTTGTAGTTTCTGAAACTGACGCTGAAAGATTTATTGAACTTGCAATAGAAGAAAACTTAGAAGCAGTAATAGTTGCAAATGTAACTGATGATGCAAGACTTAAACTTTTCTGGAGAGGAAAAAATATAGTTAACATTAAGAGAAGCTTCCTTGATACAAACGGAGCTACTCAAGAAACAGATTTAGTAGTTACAGCTCCAATGGAATATCCTTTTGCAGTTAGTGAAGATACTGATGTAAAGACTAAGTGGATTGAAAATCTTAAAGATTTAAATGTAGCTTCTCAAAAAGGTTTAGTTGAAAGATTTGACTCGACTATCGGAGCTAATACAGTGCTTATGCCATTTGGTGGTAAGTATGCAAAAACACCAGCAGAAGGTATGGCAGCTAAGATACCAGTATTCTACGGAACAAGTAATGATGCATCTTTAATGACATTTGGTTTTAATCCATACTTTGGTGAATGGAGTCCATATCACATGGCATTCTATTCAGTAATTGAATCAATATCAAAGCTTGCAGCTATGGGTGGAGATTATAGAAGAGCAAGACTTACTTTCCAAGAATATTTTGAAAGAATGGAAAAAGAAAAACCTGAAAAATGGGGTAAACCATTTGCAGCACTTCTTGGAGCATTAAAGGCTCAAGAAGATTTAAAGATTGCAGCAATTGGAGGAAAAGATTCAATGTCTGGAACATTTGAAAACATTGATGTACCACCAAGTCTTGTATCTTTTGCAGTAGGTTATGAAAAAGCAGATAGAATTATAAGTCCAGAATTTAAATCAGAATTAGGTGACTTAGTATTACTTCAAGCTGAAAAACTTGATGATGGTTTAATTGATATGGATAAGTTTAAGAAAAACCTTGAAGTTTTATATGACATGATAGGAAGAAAAGAAATTCTTGCAGCTTCAGCAATTAAGTTTGGTGGTGTAGCAGCAGCAGTTACTAAAATGTGTTTAGGAAATAGATTAGGAGCAGAACTTGATAACTTAACTAAGGAAGATTTATTTGACTTTAGTTATGGATCAATATTACTTCAAGTAAGCTCTAATGTAGATATAGAAAAAGCCTTCAGTGGATGCGTTTATAAGAAGGTTGGTAAGGTAACTAAAGAAGAAGTAATTAAGTGTAATAAATACGATGTTGAACTTAACCTTTCAGATTTAGATAAAGCCTTAGATGAAAAACTTGATTCTGTATTTAAAATAAAAACAGAGGACGTAAATGATAAAGTTGATGTTAAATTGTTTGAAGAAAGATCAAAATTAACTCCTAAGGTTAAAATTGAAAAACCACTTGTAGTTATTCCAGTATTCCCTGGAACAAACTGTGAAGATGACTGTACTAAAGCATTCTTAAAGGAAGGTGCTGAAGTTAAGCAAGTATTAATTAGAAACCTTACTAAGGAAACATTAAATAAATCAATAGAAAATCTAGAAAAAGCTATAAGAAAAGCTCAAATAGTTATGATTCCTGGTGGCTTCTCAGCAGGTGATGAACCAGATGGATCAGCTAAGTTTATAGCTACTGTATTTAGAAATGAAAAGATTAAAGATGCAGTTACAGATCTTCTTGAAAATAGAGATGGATTAATGCTTGGTATTTGTAACGGCTTCCAGGCACTAATTAAATTAGGACTAGTTCCTTATGGTAAGATATGCGATATTACAGAAGATATGGCAACACTTACTTATAACAATATAGATAGACATATGTCATCAATGATTAGAACAAGAATTACATCAGTTAAGTCACCATGGCTTAGTGAAGTAAATGCTGGTGATGTTCATTCAATTCCAATATCACATGGTGAAGGAAGATTTATAGCACCAGAAAGTCTATTAAAAGAATTAGAAGAAAATGGACAAATAGTAACTCAATATGTTGATTTTAATAACAATGTAACTTTAAATATGCCAGAAAATCCAAATGGATCAGCACTTGGAATAGAAGGTATTACAAGCCCTGATGGAAGAGTATTAGGTAAAATGGGACACTCAGAAAGAATAGGTAAAAACCTTTATAAGAATGTTCCAGGAGAATTTGACCAAAAGCTTTTCAAGGCTGGAGTTAATTACTTTAGAAAATAAGATGGGGGTCTTAAAAAATGAAAGTAGCAATTATTTTTGGAAGTAAGTCAGATATAGATGTAATGAAGGGAGCAGCAAATGCTTTAAAGGAATATGATGTTGATTACAAAGCTTATGTTTTATCAGCGCATAGAGTTCCTGAAAAACTTACTGAAACAATAAAAGAGGTAGAAAAGGAAGGTTGTCAGGTTATTATTGCTGGTGCAGGTTTAGCTGCACATCTTCCTGGAGTAATAGCTTCTCAAACTACAATGCCTGTAATAGGTGTTCCAGTAAAAGCAGCTTTAGATGGAATGGATGCACTTTTATCAATAGTACAGATGCCAAAATCAATACCAGTTGCAACTGTTGGAATTAACAACAGTTACAATGCGGGAATGTTAGCAGTTCAAATGTTATCATTGCAAGATGAAAACATTAAAAATAAATTAAATGAAAAAAGAATAGAAATGAAGAAAAAATTCATTGCTGAAAACGGGGAAGGAGTAGAACTATAATGGAAAAGAAAGAAATGTTATATGAAGGAAAAGCAAAGAAGGTATATGCAACAGATAAAGCAGATGAGGTAATAGTTTATTACAAAGATGATGCAACAGCATTTAATGGAGAAAAGAAAGCTCAAATAAGCAATAAAGGTGTTTTAAATAATGCAATTACTTCAAGCATTTTTGAAATGTTAAAGGCTAATGGTATTAAAACTCACTTTGTTGAAAAGTTAAATGAAAGAGAACAACTTTGTAAGAAGGTAGAAATAGTTCCTTTAGAAGTTATAGTTAGAAATGTAGCAGCTGGTTCAATGGCTAAGAGATTAGGCCTTGAAGAAGGTACTCCTTTAAAGACTACAGTATTTGAAATATCTTATAAAGATGACGCTTTAGGAGATCCGCTAGTAAATGATTATCATGCAGTAGCAATAGGAGCTACAACTTTTGAAGAATTAAATACAATTTACGAAATGACAGGTAAGATAAATGAATTATTAAAAGAATTCTTCTTAAAATTAAATATCAATTTAATTGACTTCAAGATTGAATTTGGACGTTATAATGGAGAAATTCTTCTAGCTGATGAAATTTCACCTGACACTTGTAGATTCTGGGATGCTACAACTGGTGAAAAATTAGACAAAGATAGATTCAGAAGAGATCTTGGAAATGTAGAAGGTGCTTACGTAGAAATCTTAAACAGAATTAAAGGGGACAAATAATGATTAAGGCAGATTTTGATTTAATTTTAGATCCAAGTCTAGGTAAATTTAAGGATGAATGTGGTGTTTTCGGAGTTTACTCTGAAACACCTATGGATGTGGCTGGTATGACTTACTATGGCCTTTATGCACTTCAACATAGAGGCCAAGAAAGTGCAGGTATTGCAGTAGCAGATGGCGAAACTATCCAAATGCATAAAGGCCTAGGGCTTATAACAGAAGCTTTTGCTAATTCAGAAGACTTAAAGAAACTTAAAGGAAATATAGCAATAGGTCATGTAAGATATTCAACTACAGGAGCAAATACTGTAGAAAACTCACAACCTCTACTTGCAAACTCAAAGCTTGGACCAATATCTTTAGCACATAATGGAAACCTTGTTAATGCAGATGTTATAAAAGAGCTTCTAGAAGAAGGAGGACATATTTTCCACACTTCAATAGATTCAGAAGTTATAGCAACTTTAATTGCAAGAGGTGCTAAAAAAGGTCTTGAACAAGCAGTAGTTGATGCAATGCAAGCTATTAGAGGAAGCTTTGCAATGGTTATTATATCAAAGGATAAATTAATAGGGGCAAGAGATCCTCATGGAATAAGACCTCTTTGCATAGGTAAGTCAGGAGATGCTTATATTTTAGCTTCAGAAAGTGTTGCACTAGATGCTGTTGGAGCAGAATTTATAAGAGATGTAAAACCAGGTGAAATGGTTACTATAGATAAGGATGGTATAAAATCTTATCAATATTCTGAAGATGCAGGTTGTCAAACATGTGCATTTGAGTACATATATTTTGCAAGACCTGATTCTAAAATTGATGGATTAGATGTTTATTCTACAAGAGTAAAATCAGGAGAACAATTATATGCTGAAAACCCAATAGAAGCAGATATAGTAGCTGCAGTTCCAGACTCAGGAATACCAGCTGCTATAGGATATTCAAAGGCTTCAGGAATTCCTTATGGAATAGCCTTTGTTAAAAATAGATATGTAGGAAGAACATTTATTACTCCTTCTCAAGAATTAAGAGAAAAAGCAGTATCAGTTAAGCTTAATCCTTTAAAGGTTAATGTAAAGGGAAAGAGAGTAATTATAATAGATGACTCAATAGTTAGAGGTACAACTTCTAAACATTTAGTTGATGCCTTAAGAGATGCAGGAGCTACAGAGGTCCATTTCTTAGTTGCTTCACCTCCAGTTAAGTTCCCTTGTTATTTTGGAATTGATACTCCATATAGAAGTGAACTTATAGGTGCTAATTATAGCATTCCTGAAATAGGAGAAATGATTGGTGCAGATTCTATTGGCTATTTAAGCATGGAAGGAATGTACAAGGCATTTACAGGTAAAAAAGGTTTCTGTGTAGGATGCTTTAATGGAGTTTATCCAGTAGCAACACCTATAGAAACATCTAAAGATCATCTTGAAAGGTAGTGTATTTAAAATGATAAGTTACAAAGAATCAGGAGTTAATATAGAAGAAGGATACAGATCAGTTAAGCTTATAAAGGAATATGCAGCCAGAACAATGAGCAATCTTGTTTTAAATGGCCTTGGAAGCTTTGCAGGTATGATTGAACTTCCAGAAGGTTACAAAAAACCAGTTTTAATATCAGGAACTGATGGAGTTGGAACTAAACTTGCTATTGCATGTAAAAAGAAAAAGTACGATACAGTTGGTATTGACTGTGTTGCTATGTGTGTAAATGATATTTTATGCCATGGAGCAAAGCCTCTATTCTTCTTAGATTACATAGCATGTGGAAAGCTTGAAGCAGAAGTTTCAGCAGACCTTGTTAAGGGAGTAAGTGAAGGATGTCTTCAATCTGATTGTGCATTAATTGGTGGAGAAACTGCTGAAATGCCAGGTTTCTATCAAGAAGGAGATTATGATATAGCAGGATTTGCAGTAGGTGTTGCAGATAAGGATAAGATAATAGACGGTTCAAAAATAAAAAAGGGAGACAAATTAATAGGTATTGCCTTTTCAGGAATTCATTCAAATGGATATTCATTAGTAAGAAAATTATTTACTGATCTTGATATGAAATTTGAAGGAGAAGAGGTATGGAAAACACTTATTACTCCAACTAAGATATATGTAAAACCAGTACTTAAGCTATTAGAAAACTTTGAAATTAAAGGTATGGCTCATGTAACAGGTGGCGGATTTATAGAAAATGTTCCAAGAATGTTTAACGGAAGAGATCTTACAGCAGTAATAAATAAGGATAGTTATCCAGTGCCAAAGATCTTTGACAAAATGGTTGAAATGGGAGCTGATAGCAGCTTAATGTATAACACATTTAATATGGGAATTGGATTTGTTTTAGCAGTAGATGAAAAAGACGCAGAAGGCGTAATTAAAATGCTAGAAGAAAGCGGAGAAAAAGCCTACGAAATCGGATATGTAGAAGATGGAGGCGAAGGTGTTTGTTTAAAATAGCAGTATTAGTTTCTGGCGGAGGAACTGATTTTCAATCCATAATAGATGCAGTTGAAAATGGGGCAATTAAAAACTGCAGTATTGAGATGGTTATTTCAAGCTCTGAAAAGGCTTATGCATTAGAAAGAGCTAAAAAACATAACATCAAAAGCTATGTAGTAACTAAAAAAGAATACGGAGATAAGCAGTGCCAAAAAATATTAGAATTAACTAAAGGAAAAGTGGATTTAATAGTATTAGCTGGATTTTTATCAATTCTAAATGGGGAGTTATTAAACTGCTTTAGCAATAAGATAATAAATATTCATCCCTCTTTAATTCCTTCTTTCTGTGGACCAGGTATGTATGGAATGAAGGTTCATGAAAAGGCAATAGAAAAGGGCGTAAAATATTCAGGATGTACTGTTCACTTTGTAAATAACGAAGTGGACGGTGGGGCTATAATTGATCAAGAAATTGTACCAGTATTCTTTGAAGATACTGCGGAAGATCTTCAAAAAAGAATATTAGAAAAAGAACATATTTTATTACCTAAGGTTGTTGGACTTATGGCTGAAGGTAAGGTTAAATTAATTGATAATAAAGTGAAAATTGAAGAATAGATTAAGTGGTTTAGAGGAGGCTTTTGTTTTGAAGAAGAGAGCGTTAATCAGTGTATTTTATAAAGATGGGGTAGTTGAATTTGCAAAATTTCTAGAAGCTAAAGGTGTTGAAATAATATCTACAGGCGGAACATATAGAGTATTAAAAGAAAATGGAGTTAATTGTATCGAAGTTAATGAAGTTAAAGATTTTCCAGAAATGCTAGATGGAAGAGTTAAAACTTTACATCCATTTATCCATGGTGGAATTTTAGCTATGAGATCTAATGACGAACATATGAAAACAATAGAAGAACATAAGATACATCCAATTGATTTTGTAGTTGTAAATCTTTATCCATTCTTCGAAAAGGTTAAAGAAGAAGGACTTTCATTCCAAGAAAAAGTTGAGTTTATCGATATTGGTGGACCAACTATGCTAAGAGCTGCAGCTAAGAATTTCCAAGATGTAACTGTTATATCAGATCAAAATGATTATAAAAAGGTTATGGAAGAAATAGAAGAATGTGGTGAAGTTTCTTACAAAACTAAGAAGAGACTAGCAGGAAAAGTATTTAATTTAATGGGAGCTTATGATTCTGCCATTGCTAACTTTATGTTAGATGATGAAGAAGATGAATATCCAGAATACTTATCAGTATCATTTAGAAAGAAACAAGGATTAAGATATGGAGAAAACTCTCATCAAAGTGCTGCTTTCTATGAAAGTACAATAGTAGATGGAGCAATGAATACTTTTGATATCTTAAATGGTAAAGAATTATCATATAACAACTTTAAGGATATGGATATAGCTTGGAAATGTGCTAATGAATATGATGAACCAAGCTGTTGTGCATTAAAGCATAATACACCATGTGGAGTTGCAATAGGAAAGACTCCTTATGAAGCATATACAAAGGCTTATAATGTTGACCCAACTTCAATTTTTGGTGGAATAGTTGCATTTAACAGAAAGGTTGATAAGGCTACAGCTGAAGAAATGGTTAAAATATTCCTAGAGGTTATTGCGGCACCAGATTATGATGATGATGCATTAGAAGTATTAAAAACTAAGAAGAATCTAAGAGTATTAAGAGTACATCATAAACCTCAAGACAAGAGATACATGGTTACAGTAGATGGTGGTATCCTTGTTCAAGAAGAAGATAAAAAGCTAATAGATGAAATTAAGGTTGTAACTGAAAAGAAACCAACTGAAAAGGAAATGAAAGATTTATTATTTGCTATGAAGGCTGTTAAGTATGTTAAATCAAATGCCATAGTAGTTGCAAATGATGAAGTAGCTTTAGGTATTGGTGGAGGTCAAGTAAATAGAATCTGGCCAGCTCAGGATGCTTTAGAAAGAGGCAAGGGAGCGACAGTTCTAGCTTCAGATGCATTCTTCCCATTTAGAGATATAGTTGATACTGCAGCTAAATATGGAATTAAGGCAATTATTCAACCAGGTGGATCAATTAGAGATCAAGAATCTATTGATGCATGTAATGAACATGGAATAGCAATGATATTTACTGGTCTTAGACATTTCAAACACTAATTAATAGAAAGTCATATAGAGATATATATTTAACTATATATCTCTATTATTTTAGGAGGTAATCATTTATGAATCTTTTACTTATAGGTTCGGGGGGAAGAGAACACGCTATAGCTTGGAAGTTAGCTCAAAGCCCAAAAGTTAATAAAATATATGTTGCACCAGGTAATGGAGGAACAGCTGTAGAAAATAAATGTGAAAATGTTAATATAGCAGATATAAAAGAATTAGCAGCCTTTGCTAAAGAAAAGGATATTTACTTAACTGTTGTTGGTCCTGAAGTTCCATTAGTAGATGGAATAGTTGATGAATTTAAAGCAGAAGGTTTAAGAATCTTTGGGCCAGATAAAAGAGGAGCAGCTCTAGAAGGAAGTAAGAGTTTTTCAAAGGCCTTCATGAAAAAATATGGAGTTAAAACAGCTGAGTATGGAGAATTTACAGATGCTGCTGAAGCTAAGAAATATCTCGATACTTGCGAATATCCAATAGTTATTAAAGCTGATGGATTAGCTGCAGGTAAAGGTGTTGAAATCTGCGAAACAAAGGAAGATGCTTATAAAGCTATTGATTCTTTCATGTTAGATGATGTATTTGATGGAGCAGGTCTTAAAGTTGTAATTGAAGAGTTCTTAGAAGGTGTAGAAGCTTCAATCCTTTCGATTTGTGATGGTAAGACAATAATTCCATTTAAGTCAGCTAAAGACCACAAACAAATTTATGATGGTGGTAAAGGACCAAATACAGGAGGAATGGGAGCTATATGTCCAAATCCTTTTGTAGATGAAGCTGTTTTAAAGGATTTTGAAGAAAATATTTCAAAGAACACTTTAAAGGGAATTCAAGAAGAAGGCTTTGAGTATAAGGGAATTATATTCTTTGGTTTAATGATAACTAAGAAGGGTACTTATTTATTAGAATACAATGTAAGAATGGGAGATCCTGAAACTCAAAGTGTATTATCTATGATGGATAGTGACCTTTTTGAACTTATAGAAGCTGCTATGGATGAAAAACTTAATGAATTTGAAGTTAAGTGGAAAGAAGGAGTATGCATAAATGTTGTACTAGCATCAAAGGGATATCCTAGGAGCTATAATAAGGGATATGAAATAACTATTGATGATAGCATAAGAAATGAAGTATTCATGGCTGGAGTTAAGGCAGATGATGGTAAGTTATTAACTAATGGTGGAAGAGTTTTATCTGTTATAGGACAAGGTAAAACAGTTATGGAAGCTAGAGAAAAGGCTTATGAAAATGTTAAGAAAGTAAACTTTAAGGATTCTTATAATAGAACTGATATTGGAATTTTTAAATAAATGATAAAGAGAGGTAGGGTATCCTGCCTCTTTTGTTTTACAATAAAATAAGCAAATGGTATTTTAATTTTTTACCTATAGACCTGTATAAAATTTCGTCAATAACGAGGACTAATTGTTACAGGCTTTTTGTTATGCAAGTTCATAAGAGTACGTTAAAAAATAAAAAATATTACCGGAAATTTTTGTTTCCAGTAATATTTTTTAGATAATCAATTTATTTATACAAACTTATCTGTTGTTTATTTTAGTGTATACTTTCTTTAAAGGAAAATTTATTAAACATTAAAATAGTTAATGAAAGTATACTCCATGTTAATAAGTATGAATAGTAATAATATTTATTAAGATATAATATTATTGCTGCTAAAGAGATTATTAATAAATTAATAAAGCCTTTTCTTCTATTTTGCATAATAAGCTTTGGCTTTGTTAAAGGCATATTTTTATTTATAATAGGTGCTTGATGATATATTGAAAAATAACTAGATACAATAATAATAAGTAATGAATTAAATTTTAACGTGCAGTCATTGCTTATTATTATGATTAGTGACACTATAATAATAGTAGTAAGAAAGCATCTAAATTGGCTATTTTCATGGTAACCACCTATAAAAGGTCTAGTTAAATACAGACTGGTTAAAACAATAACTGAATCAAGAAAATGTCCTAATGAATAAAAAAGGATTGAACAACCTATGAATTTTAATAATTCAAAGGTTAAAACTTTCAGTGAATATGCCATAATACTTTTTTCATCGCTACTATAATTATTTTCGCAAATAAAATCTACAAAATTATCGCATAATTTTCTTATCATAAGTACTAATCCCTTCTAAATTAAAGTATGTATAATTTTTTTGAGTATAATTATCTAGATTTTTTTAGAGCTTCAGGCATTTTTTCTATGCCATATGCACCAATTGAAACAGTATTTTTAGATATTATATTATCAGAATATTTTTTTAAAATATTTGATAAAGTTTCTTTTATACCCATATATTTTTCACTCCTTTCTTTTAAATTATAAATTCATTATACAACCATAAAATACAAAAAACAACAGTTTATACAATAAAAGATAAAAATTCAATAAAATATTCTTTGGATATTACTTATTTAAACAGTGTGTGATTAACTTTTTTAGATATATGAAAAAAAAAACGGTATTTATGGTATAATCATTTATACTCAAAATATATAGAAAAGAGAGAAGTGCATGAGAAATTTAAAATTAGAAAAGTCAATTAAAAAAATAGATAGAGATATGGAAGCATTAAAAATTGCTAAGAAATATCTATCTAATCATGATGAAATTGAACAAATAAGAAAAGAACTAAATGAAGAAAGACAAACTTTAGCAACTGAATTATATTCAGAAGATGATGGAAGTCATGTTGAAGCTATGGTAGTACTTGCAGAGCTTATAGGGAAAAAACTTAATGCAGATGAACAAAAAGAGTTATTAGCTGACATAAAAGATATCTATGGAAGAAATTTACCTAACCCTTCAAAAGAAAGCAGTGGATTAAATGCATGGCTTAAGTTTATTGATGTAGACTGCACATGGATAGAAGATCCTAAAACAGGATGGGCTGAGCTTGTTATAAACAAAATAAACTAATAATTATTTTGTAAATTAGTATATATGTGAAAAATAAAACATATCCTATAAAGAGTTAATAATGCTTCCTTAGAAGGTGTATATTATATTAATTATATTTTTAATACTAGGCATGTTTTGTATAAGTATATTTACTGATAAAAGAATTAAAATTTTAATAAGTAGGATAAATAAACATTACCATAGTATATTTAAGGGGAAATGCTTATTTATAAAGATATTTCAAGCTTCATTTATCATAATAGATGAAGCTTTAACAATATTAATTATTTATAAATTAGCTGAGAAGGTTATAATTAATTACAATATAGAACTCTTAGGTAAAATTCTTTTATTTATCTTTGGATTTTTTATTGTACATTATACTATAGGTATGGTTCTTCTTTACTATAATGAACATAAGTTTATAAAGAAAGAAGAGGATAGCCTTACAGGAGATTTTCTTTTAAGCTATTTCTTAATTGTAGCATCTATATTTTTTATTCTTACCTTTGATGGGTATATTAAAATCTTTACCTTATCCTTTATTACAGTAGATATTATAAGCTATTTAATTAATGTAAAGCTTATTATTCTATATATGATTGTAGGAAAGAGAAGATACAAAGAAGAGGGTAGGGTAAACAGCTTTTTTATAATTTTTATTTCAGCTATAGTAGTAGTTATTATGCTTATTTTAAATTTATATATTGGAGTTGTTATAGTTAATTCAATATTTTATGAAAGCTTTACAAACTCACCAGGATATTTTGATTTGTTTTATTATACAGTCGTTACCTTTACAACTATTGGCTTTGGAGATATTGTACCTTTAAATGCAGCAGCTAAATTTATGGCTGTATGTATATCAGCTACTAGTATTTTATGTGTTACTATATTCTTGGGTAGTTTGTATTCTTTTAGGGAAAAGAGGTAAAATTTGAAGATAATCCACAAATAATATATAATTATATTGCAAGATTAGTTGTTGGGTACACAAAAAAGTATAAGGGATGACAGAATAATGGAAAAAAGAACAAGACCAAAGCAGATAAAATTTTGGGCTACTGAAGAAGAATTAAAAGAAATAAATAAGAGAGTAAAAGAATCTAAGCTAACTAAACAAGAATATCTTTTAAGAAGTTCATTAAATAAAAAGATTACAGTTATTCCAGGTCTTAAGGAAATTTTACTTGAGCTTAGCAAAGAGGGTAATAATCTTAGTAATTTTTATAGACAGTTAAAAATAAACGGACAAGCTGATGCAGAAAAAATATTAGAAATGCAAGAAAAGCTTAATAATCTTTGGGATTTAATTGATGAAACCTTAAAGGAAGGAAGGGGTGATGAGTAATGGCAGTTATAAAGTGCTTGTCTGGGACTAAAAGTTTAGAGGACATGCTATCATACCTTGAAAATGAAGGAAAGACTTTAGATCATTTAAGAAGTGGTATAAATTGTACTTCCTCAAGAATTTTGACTGAGTTTAGTATAGTAAAGGAAATGTATAATAAACTCAAAGGGAAGCAATATTATCATATTACTCAAGCCTTTAGCCCAGAGGATGATATAACTCCAGAGAAAGCACATGATATAGGAGTTAGGTGGATGGAGGAAAACATACAAGATCATCAAATTTATATAGTAACACATATCGATAGAGATCATATACATAATCACTTTGTTATAAATAGTGTAAATTTTGAAAACGGAAAGAAACTTCAAATAAATCCTAAAAAACTTGAGAAAATGAAAGAAAGTAGCAATAAAATATGTAGAGAAGAGGGGCTTTCCACCATAAACTTAGATAAAAGCTATGGAGATAGTAAAACTGATAAAGAGTATAGGCTAGAAAGCAGTGGAGTAAAGACTTGGAAAAGCTTTTTTAGAGAAAGTATATCTATGTCTTTAGAGCATAGTAGCAATATTTCTGAATTTGTTAATATATTAAAAGATAACTTTGATATAGAAGCAGAATTTACCGATAGAAGTGTGGTATTTAAAAAAGAAGATATAATAATCAGAGGTTCTAAGCTTGGAGGTAGTTATAGCAGAAGTGGTATAATAAAAAGAATTAATTAAATTTAGAATTTAATATTATAATTCCTTAAAGCAAAATAAGTAAGGTAACTTTAACACAAATATAATTTAGATGTAAGTTGATGTTATTGAAGCATTATAAAAGGCTAGTATGTAGTTTATTCTATAAAATGTACCCTATAGAATAGACAATATAAAAAAAGTCTATCCTATAGGGTACTTTTCTGTATAATTAAATAAAAGAAAGTTAGGAGATATATAATGAGCAAAAAATTATTTACACAAGATGAAATAGATATTCTGTCTAAAAATAAATATGTTAGGAATGTAAGTAGCAAAGGAATTACATATAGTGATGAATTTAAAAGGTTATTTATTGTTGAGAATCAGGCCGGAAAATTTCCTAGACAAATTTTTGAGGAATGTGGATTTGATATAAATATTTTAGGAATTAAACGTATAGAATCCAGTTGGAAAAGGTGGCGTTCTGCATTTCGAAGAAATGGAATATCTCAGTTACAGGATACAAGAAAATTCAATACTGGAAGACCAACTGAAAAACATTTATCAATCGAAGAAAAATATGAAAAACTTCAAGCAAAAGTTAAACTTTTAGAGGCGGAG
>NZ_FPBY01000185.1 GCF_900116755.1 Clostridium sp. DSM 8431 | reverse complement strand
GAGAGTAGTATATGAATTTATTCATTACAAAATCAGACAGGTTGAATAAGGAATTAAACAAGCTTTATAAAGTTTTATAAGGTTTTGGCAACGGAAATAAGTGAAGAATAATATAGTACTCATTGGGATGCCTGGCTGTGGTAAGAGTACCATAGGAGAAGTAATCGCTAAAAAATTAAATTTAACTTTCTATGATATGGATGTATATATTGAAAAGATAGCAGGAAAAACTATCCCTGAATTATTTGAAAAAGGGGAAGATGTTTTCAGAGCATGGGAGACAAAAGCTTGCGTGGAACTATCTAAAAAAAATAATTTAATTATTGCTTCAGGCGGAGGAGTTGTCAAAAAAGATATAAACATAGATATATTAAAAAAACAGTGTATAATTTTATATATAGACAGACCTGTAGAAGAAATAGTTAAGGATGTGAATGTAAGTACAAGACCTCTTTTAAAAGATGGTACATCTAAAGTTTATGAATTATTTGATGAAAGACATGAACTTTATAGAAATGCAGCAGACATAACAGTAGTTAATAATGGATTAATTGAAGAAGTAATTGAAAGTTGTGTAGCAAGGATTAGAGAGCTTTTTCGTTAATATATAAAAGAAGTATAGTAGGATAGAAAAAAGTTTTTATTAGTACAGGAGGACAGAAAAATGATAATTATTATGAACCCAAAATGTGAGGAATCACAAGTAAAGAAAGTTATGGATTTAGTTGAATCGAAAGGATTAAAAACAAACCTTTCAAATGGAACAACTAATTGTATTATAGGATGTATAGGAGATACATCAGTATTAGATTCAGATGCTTTATTAAGAGTTGATGGAGTTGAAAAGATATTAAAGGTACAAGAACCATTTAAGAAAGCAAATAAAATGTTTCATCCAGAACCAACAATAGTTGATGTTTTAGGATCAAAAGTTGGTGGAGGAAACTTAGGAATAATGGCAGGGCCATGTTCAGTTGAAACTGAAGAGCAAATAATTCAAGTAGCTAAAGATGTTAAGGCTGCAGGAGCAAACTTCTTAAGAGGAGGAGCATTCAAGCCAAGAACTTCACCTTACTCATTCCAAGGATTAGAATTAGAAGGTCTTAGACTACTAGAAATAGCAAAGAAAGAAACTGGACTTCCAATAGTTACAGAACTTATGTCAACTGATTACCTTGATGAATTTGTTGAAAGAGTAGATGTAATTCAAATTGGTGCTAGAAACATGCAGAACTTTGACTTACTTAAACAAGTAGGTAAAACTAATAAGCCAATCCTTTTAAAGAGAGGTATGTCTGCAAGTATTCAAGAATGGTTAATGTCAGCTGAATATATTATGGCTGGTGGCAATGAAAATGTAATACTTTGTGAAAGAGGTATAAGAACATTTGAAACAGCTACAAGAAACACTTTAGATTTAAGTGCAATACCAGTTATTAAGAAATTATCGCACTTACCTATAATTGTTGATCCAAGTCATGCTACTGGATACTGGGATTTAGTTGAACCAATGGCTAAGACAGCAATAACAGCTGGAGCTGATGGTATTATGGTAGAAGTTCATAATGATCCAGCAAATGCATTATGTGATGGACAACAATCAATAAAACCAGAAAACTTTAAATCATTAATGGATAAGATTAAGGTATTAGCTGAATTAGAAGGAAAACACGTTTAGGAGGAATTTTCACCAATGAGTATTGTTATAGTTGGTCTTGGGGTCGTTGGTGGTTCATTTGCAATGGCTCTTAATAAAGCGGGCTATGAAGAAGTATATGGAATAGACGTTAATGAAGAGACAATAAAAAAAGCAAAAAATTTAGGAATAATAAAAGAAGGAAGTACAGAAGGAAAAGACTTATTAGAAAAAGCAGACATCGTTATTATTTCTATATATCCTAAACTAGTAATAGACTTTATTAAGAAAAATAAGGACTACTTCAAAAAGGGTTCTATAGTAACAGATGCCACAGGAATTAAGTGCATGTTTATTGAAGAAGTAAAAAGATTAATTCCAAAGGATGTGGATTTCGTTTTTGGGCACCCTATGGCAGGAAGAGAAAAGAAAGGTATAGATTTCGCGACGGATAAGGTATTTCAAGGCGCAAACTATATAATTACTCCTATAGAATCCAATAAAGAAGAGAATATAAAAAAGATTGAAAATTTAGCATTAAGCATAGGATTTAAGAGGGTTAGAAGAATAACTCCTGAATGTCATGATGAGATGATAGGATTTACTTCACAGCTTCCTCATGCTATTGCAGTTGCTCTTATCAATAGTGATGTTGAAGGGCGAGATACAGGTAGTTTCATAGGTGATAGTTACAGAGATTTAACTCGTATAGCAAATATTAATGAAGAGCTATGGAGTGAATTGTTTCTAGGAAATAAAAATAACCTTCTTAAGGTTATAAATAACTTTGAATTAGAATTAGATTTGATAAAAAAAGCAATCTATGATAATGATAAGGAAGAACTTATGAAATATTTTAGAAAGTCTACAAAGCGAAGAGAACAGCTTTAAAATAAAAAATATCCACAAGTAGGTTTAAATCTACTTATGGATATTTTTTTATTTTAAATACCTTGTGTGTTTTTATCTTCTGCAACTAATTCATAAATAGTTTTAGAAGTTGTGTCTTCCATTGTATAACCTAAAAGCTTAACGATTTTTTCAAGCTTTTCTTCAGAATCAGTTTCTATTTCAATATAAGGAAATGGACAAAAAGAAGTATCATTTATATCTATTTCAACAAGGGAATCTAGTATTTTATAACTTTCTCTATATTTGTTTATAGATTCTTTTAATACAAGTCCAAGTGAAGCAAATATACCTTCAGCTGCTTTTTTATCTTCAACTATAGTTTCATTTTCCTCCATTTCTTTAAACTTTCCTTGAGAAAGCATTTTCTTTGTAGTCATATAGTAAACTATTCTTTTATTAAGTAAATCATCAATTGTTCTTATTCTAGCATAGCCCTTTTCAGCTAAAAGACGTCCATCTTCAAAATCATAGATATCATTTATTTGATTTTCTTCTTTAACCTTTTCAGCTCCGTTTTGAGTAAGAGTGTTTCTTATATGAGCTACATCAATTTTAATTATTCTTGTTTCTAATTCTTTCATATTATCTCTCCTAAAGCATAACATAAGATAACATAATTATATCATATATATTTTCATTAGGTGATTTAACTTTCATTTCTCTGTAAGTATTAGTATAATATAACTAAAAGTCTTAATTTTTTAAACAACAGGAGGAATTTATTATGCCAAAACATTTACACATAATGGCTGAAGAAGGAGCAATAGCGGAAACTGTACTTTTACCAGGAGATCCAATGAGAGCTAAATTCATTGCAGAAAATTTTCTAGAAGATGCAGTATGTTATAACATGGTAAGAGGAATGTATGGTTATACAGGAACATATAAAGGAAAAAGAGTATCTGTTCAAGGAACAGGAATGGGACTTCCATCTCACTCTATATATGTTAATGAACTTATTCAATTTTATGGAGCAAAAAGATTAATAAGAGTAGGAACAGCTGGTGGAATAAGCCCAAAAGTTAATGTTCGTGATATTGTATTAGCTCAAAGTGCATGTACAAATTCATCAATTAACAAAAGAAGATTTAAAGGATTAGATTATGCTCCAACAGCTAACTTTGATTTATTATTAAAAGCTTACAATAAATCAATGGAAAAAGGTGCAAATGTTAAGGTTGGAAGTGTATTATCTTCAGATTTATTCTATGATGATACAAACCAAGGCATAACAATGTGGTCAGATTATGGTGTATTAGCAGTTGAAATGGAAACAGCTGAATTATACACTGTTGCAGCTAAATATGGAGTTGAAGCATTATCTGTTTTGACAATTTCAGATCATATGCTAACGGGAGAAGAAACTTCACCAGAAGAGAGAGAAAAAA
Source organism: Clostridium sp. DSM 8431 (assembly GCF_900116755.1). GTDB lineage: Bacteria > Bacillota > Clostridia > Clostridiales > Clostridiaceae > Clostridium. The sequence goes on along the minus strand of NZ_FPBY01000185.1, from coordinate 2,434 downwards.
GCTTTACTCAAATGATGGAGATAGCATTAGAAATAAGTTAGGAAGTAAGGTAAATGGGGAGAATATCTAAAAAAGAAATAGTTAGAAGAATTATATTTTATGTATCGTTAATTGTTTTTGTAGTATGTGCAGTTAAGTTATTTGGAATATTCAAAGGATATTATGACAATAAAAAGTCTTATGATATAGTAAGGCAATATGCACCACAAGAAACACATCCAAGTGAAGAAAGTGGTAATAATAGTGATAATAATGTAGCCAAAACAAAGCCTTTATTTGTGTTTAGTAAAGAGAATTATGATAAGTTACTATCTATTAATTCAGATTTTAAGGCGTGGCTTTATATACCAGATACAGAAATAAGTTATCCTGTAGTTCAAACTACTGATAATGACTACTACTTAACACATAACTTTGACAAAGAGAAAAATAGCGGGGGAGCAATCTTTATTTCATCTAATAATGAAAAACCATTTGAAGATGAAAACACAATAATACATGGACATCACATGAGAGATGGAAGTATGTTTGCTTCATTAATGAACTTTAAAGAAGAATCTTTTGCAAAAAACACACCAATTTATGTAAATACAAAGGATAAATTATTGCAGTATGAAGTATTTTCTGTATTTTATGAAACTGCTAATAATGATTCATATCAAAATGGTTTTGCAAGTGAAGCCGAATTTTTATCTTATGCAAATACATTAAAAAGTAAATCAATGTTCAACTTAGGTAGAGACCTTACAGCCACAGATAAGATAATTACATTATCAACATGTGATTATGATGTAGATGATGGAAGACTTTTAGTATGTGCAAAATTAGTATCAAGTAAAGATTATTAAATCTTTACTTGATTTTTTTGACGTAAATTTAGCACAATGCTAAAATATAGTCTGCAATAAAAAGTTGAGGTGAAAATAATGGATTACATTTCTGATATAAATATTAATGATGCAGTTTTGCATATTTTAGATTCTAATGGTGATGAACCTATTTTAAATGAGTATAATTTAGATTTAAATGAGGATACATATAAGTTTATTTTTAAACATATTGAAAAATGCTTTAAGGATGAGGAACTTAAATATGCAAAGTTCAATTCAGAAAGAAATATTGTTAAAGAAATAGTTCAAGACTACTTAAATGGAGTAGATAATGATTTAGTAGGATTATCAAAGGAGCTTGCAAGACAGCTTTTTGCAATAATGAAGAGTAATATAAATATTCCTTCTTGTGATTTAATAGTTTCATCTATTATTACAGATCAAGGGCCTATGATAGCAATTTTAAAAATGGATTATATTAAAAACTTTACACATCAGGTAGATTACGTTGGAGGAAAAATTGGTATAGGAATAGTTCCTCAATCAGCAGGACTTCCTGGCAGTGGTCAGAGAATTCAAAAGGCTGCTTTTATTAAGCCTATAAGAGAAGATGATAGATACAACTTAATGGTTCTTGATAAACAAAAGAAAAGCAGTGATGATGAATATGGAACAAATTATTTTCTTGGAAGTTTCTTAGGATCATCAGTAATTACTAATGAAAGAGATATGACTAAAACATTCTTAAAAGCAGCTGAAAGTTTTACAAGAAAGAATTATGCTAATGATGCAGTTAAAGCAGAGTCAATAAGAACTGCTGTAAAATCAAAACTTAAAGATGATGATAGTATTAATATTGATGAATTATCTGAAGAGTTATTTAAAGGTGAATTATTTTCAGCAGAGCCTGGAGCAAAGGAAGACTTTAAAACTTTTGTAAAGAGTCAAGGAGTTTCAGAAGAAGTTGATGTTGATAAAACATGGGTTGAAAAGAAACTTAAAAGAGTAAGACTAAAGATAGATAAAGAAATAGATTTATATATTGATGAGGATGTTTACCATGACCCTAATAAGTTTGAAATACAAAGAAATGGTGATGGAAGTATCAATATGATAATTAAGCATGTTGTAAATTATATAGAAAAATAACTTTTTAAAAATAAATTTTAAAAAACTGACATTTTAATGATGTCAGTTTTTTATTTTTGGCTTATTTTTCGAAAACAATTGATTAATAAAACTAGTTATTCAAATATAGGCGGATATTGTTTAAAATTCGTGTTTATATTGATAAATAGTTTTTTTAGAAGTTATTAAAAGCTTTCATTGTTTGTAATACTTTACTATACGAATTTAAAGTGAAAATTATTTAAAAATGTCTGTTAGAAAATTGATATATTTTATCACATTTATTCATAATACATCCTTTTTTAAATGATAAAGAATATATTTTCTTTTGAAAAAAATTTAATTTTTTATCAAAAATAATTAATATTAAAAAGTTTAGCATAATATGGTATTTTGTTTTAGGATAAAATTAATATTAAAGACCAGCTAATAATAGTCAAGTAAATTTTAAAAAATAATATTTTTTAAAAAAGGGT
>NZ_FPBY01000182.1 GCF_900116755.1 Clostridium sp. DSM 8431 | reverse complement strand
ATACGAATTCAAATATATCATCTCCTAAAAAATCTTTGTTAAGATGATTGACATATTTTATCACTTTTATTCATAATACAGCCAAAAATAATATATAAAAGGCAGGATTAAATATACAAACTTTATATTTAATCCTGCCGTACCTGCATGCACGCAATATTCTATTTCTTAATCTTGAATGTTCCCAAATCAATATATCTTACTACTAACCTATAGTTTCAATAAGTATAAATGCCATTATTATACCCAAAAACACTATTAAAGGTAATATATATTTTCTAGGATGCTTCCATAACTCCTGTTTAGTCTGCCAATTTGTTAGCACAAACTTATCCTCTAAAATAAATGTAATAATAGGCTCTATCACTGATATAACTGCAAATATACATATATTAATTACTATGTTATCATTCTTAAAAAATATATTTAACGCCAATATAAATCCATTAACTAACAAGAAATATATAAAAACAAACCTTTTATACATACTCCATATTCCTTGTTGTTTAGCAGAAAGCATTTTGGCTTGTCTTCTAAGATGTGGATCTGATGATAACATTGTTAAAACTGGTGTATTAACTGCACCTATCGTCCAAACCATACTAGATACAATAAAGTTATCCATCTGTATAATTGATAAAAAAACAATCATACCTAATAATATTAATGTATTAATAATATAGATCTTCTCATTCAGTAAAACTTTAAAGAAGTAGTTCCCTCCATATTTAAATTTAGTAATTAATGCAGATTTATTTTTATTTATGGCTATATACAAAGAATCTTCCTTCAATATACCAATTAGAGATACAACACAGCATAATAGTATTATAGCTATACTTATAAAAGGGGAAAAATTAAAATAAGAAACAAAGATATAACCTAATAAAACTGCTAATAATAATACCCATTCTAACTTTGCTTTTTTATTCATTAAAATAAGAATCCATACATTAATTAGAATAGACAGTATAGATACAATAATAACTAAAGGAATATTTACAAATAGATTATTATTACTTATTAGTACAATTATGATGAGAAAAGAAATACGCTCTAATAGTGATACTAATATTAAACTAAAAACAAATCCCAAAAGAAGCCGCGCATTACTAATGGGTAAAGAAATGTATTTTTTTACCTTTTCATACAAAGAATAAGTGTGTATAAGATAAGCTGTAGAAGTAATCATTAAAACCATAGTTATATATGAAATATTACTATTTCCAAATGTATCTCTTATAACTTCTTGAAGCGTCTCATAAGCAATAATAAAAAATAGAAATATAAATATACAATAATTTTTTACTTTTTTCTTAGTTATCATATCCTTAAGAAATATTCTAGTTGCTATCATCTAACCATCCTTCCAATAACTCTCGAATATCTCTATTAGTTTCAAACTCATAAGATTTCAAAGTTCCATTTTTCAATATTAGTACTTCATCACATGTCTTTTCAATACTTTCTGCAATATGAGAACTCATTAAAACAGAGCCAACCTTTTTATATCTCAAGATTTCTTCATATAAAAACTCTGATGCTAAGAAATCTAATCCATCTAAAGGTTCATCTAAAATTAGTAATGGAAGTTCTAGAGCAAAACCTGTAATTAAAAATACCTTCTTTTTATTTCCTGTGGATAGTTCCTTCATAGGATACTCAACATACTTTTCAAATCCAAAGCCCTTTATAAGCTCTTGAACTCTCTGCCTGTTTAATTTCTTTTTATATACTTTTTCTATGAAAGGAAAATATTCATTAAACGACCAATAAGAAAAAGCCTGTTCTTCCGTAAATATGGTATATCTATTATTTTTCCAGCACATATCTTCAAATGTTATCTCTTTATCAAAATATTTTAAAGTAGAGTAAGTATAATTAGAATGTACACCTGATAAAGTGTTTATTAAGGTTGTTTTTCCTGCACCATTTAGTCCCAATAGACCAACAACAGTATTTTCTTTCAAATCAAAAGATACTTTTTTTATAATACTATTTCCTTTTACATACCATACTTCTAAATCCTTTACTGATAACATAAGTTACTCCTTCTTCCCAGGTTTAAGTGCATTTAACCCAAACATAATTCCAACTGCAATAAATAATATAGCATTAATAAAGTTTGCTCTGAAGGCAAATACTATACCTCCTACAATCCATAATATTGATATTATAATTCTAAAATATTTTCTAGTCTTTTCATTCATTATATTCACCCCTATAATTATTTACTTTTTTAATTAAGCACCAATATAAAAATCCTATTACTATCTCTATCAAAAGTATTAATAGCAAATCAATAATTTGTATTTTAGTAATATATATATATAATATTATAGTAAAGAGCAGCATTATTTCAATACTTTTACTTATTTTGCTATATATACATCCTTTTTTTATGTCAATCATCTTTTCTAGTAGATATAATATCGCAAAATATAATATAATAAAAATCAATTCAAATAAGTTAGAATTAAAAATAATCATGGCAAATACTAAAATAGATAATATATATTTTTTATCAATAGACTTCTTCTTTAAAAACTCTTTAACTAACATAATCAATAAAGCTGTACATTGAAATAACATTTGATATTTTCCAAAATGAGTATTTAAATAATCTACATACTTAATAAATGATAAGTTACTAATTAAATAAATTATTGAAAAAATATACAGTTGCACAACTAATATATCCATAAAATTAAAGATAAACTTAGGATTTTCAAATAACCGTTTCTTTATATCATCTAAAAAAATTGCTGCAGTATAAGAAATTATAATTATTTGAAACAATATTGGATAAAGAATATAATCATTTCGCTCACTAAATAATACAATTGAATCAGGTCTTGCTAGTATTAAAAAATATATTAATAATGAAAAAACTAGACAAAAACCTATCTTAACCATAAAAATACTTTTCTTATTCATCTCTACACTCTCTAATTACACTTTCCCAATTTTCAAAATAGAACTCACTATTTTCAATAGAATAATCATCAAAATATTCATTAAATATATTTATTATATTTTCAACTTCACTTGATAATGATTTAAATGACAAACTATTTCTTAATATATACCTATTGATTGAATTTTCCTTATAATGAGATATAACACTTTCAAACTTACTATAATTAACAGGTACTGTAATTATAATATCCTTTGCTTCAACTCTATAGTCTGGTGAACCTAATTGTAGATCTTTATCAAAGAAAATATATAATGAATAGAATAAAATTCTTGCATTATAACTATCTTTCAAGTATATGAAAAAACTATCCTTATCATGTTTTATACTTTTTATTGCTAGAGCTTTTAGCCATGACATTTCGTTTTTAGATCTGAACTCACTCAAACTCTCATTATTTTGACTATTACCAAATATAACTCTTACATATTTATCTTGAACCTTCCCATAAACTTCATTTAATTTGTTAATAGAAAATCCTTTAACTTCCTCAGGGCTACCTAACATATAATCTGCTTTTTCTGTTCCTAATGTTTTTCTTAATATTCCAAGTTCCTGAGCTATTGTCTTCTTTTCTAATTGTAATTGTTTTTCAAGAAATTCATTTTTCATAATTTTATTTTCTTTTATAAAATTTGAATTTCTTAATATATTTTTTCCTGTAGAATCAATTAAATCTATTACCATAAACTTATCATAAGTAGCTCCATTAAATCTTACGCCTTGCTTTTCTAGTTCTTTTAAATATTTATAATTAGAATTTATATACATATGCTCAAGTAAGTGTGCATATCCAGAGGGAATATCCTGAGAAGAATATCCACAAGGAATAATATATTTAATAACATCAACGTCATTATCAATATCATAAAAATACTCATTTAAAGATGTTCTTTTCAATTTATTAAAATTAAAACTCATTATACCTTTGCCTTCACTTTCTTAGGTGATATCGTTGTCAAATAGTTATTTACTAATGATATGTCTACATTCCTTATGTATCTATATAAATCTTCCTTTAAAATTTCCTTATCAAATCTCCTCCTATATGGATACATAGTGTAAAGTTCTCCACACTCTAGAATTAATCTTTTAATTTCATTAATAACTCTTTCTTTAGCCATATCTAAATTCATTTTGTTTATTGTTAATCCTTTTAGTTTCTCAGTAATTAAATCAAAAAATTCTTCATCATAATTACCTATTACCCCAGTTACAAATAAACGCATATTATTTACATAACTCGTAATGGCCGTATATATTTTTCCTGACTCCCTATATTTAAAGTACATACTATCAGTATCATTATCACCAATGTACTTTTCTATTATCTTTAATAAAATATATTCTTCTCCAGTACTAAACGAATCATTATCTCCATAAAAATATATTCCCATAAAACATAGTTCACCTTGAGGAATATTATCTAAGCAATCATCATATTGTAATTGACTCATCTTTTGATAATTAGTACTTTCTATTGAGAACTTGTCTAATAATACCTCATCTATAAACTTTATCTGATTATAGTATTCATCATAATTAAGCTCTTCATCATTACAACTTTCAGGTGCAATTTTAGCTAATACATTTTTCATAATATTTATTGAACCTTTTTTTCTAAATTCAACATATTCCTCATAAGATGCCAGCACTGAATTAGATATAACATTACTAATTATTTTCTTTAAATACTGATCATCAATTTTAATATCATCAAAGTATATTAAGTTTATAATAACTTTCTTTTCACCTATATCATTTATACAATTCCAAGTTCCTATAATATTATTTTTATATAACTCAGCTTGAAAGATATCTTTATTTTTTATAAAAAATAATCTTAAAACACTCTCATTAATATCTTCTAAAACAACTTTATTTAGCATTGTAAATTTAATATCTCTACAATATTTTTCTTCCATTACTTTTGGCAACTCCTTTTATAACCTTCAAGTAACTTAAATAAATTATTTTTCACAATCCATTCACAAGGTTCTTCATTCTCAGTATTTATATTGAAAGCTTTTAGATAACAGCCTTTGCATATTGTATAGCTCTTACAGTCCTTAGCACATCCATTTTCTTTATTAGGAGGTTTGATTTTTCCTATCTCTGAGAATATATCCCTATCAAAAATCTCTCTATAATCTTCATCAAAAATATTTCCTAAAGATATTTCTTTAGGTGCTAAAACACAAGGTCTAATATTACCTTCTGGGGAAATAGCTACTGAAATTGTTCCTGATCCACAATTTTTTAATCCCTTAATATATTCTTCTGATTCTTCTATTGCAATTATATCTTTATACTTTTCTACAACCTCTAAAACATATTTATAATAGTCTTCAAATTTTACTGTCTTTATATCATTTTCTCTACTCTTTAAGAAAGCTTTTCCTCTTCCGAAGTTTTCAATAAAATTATATGTAAATACTTTAGCTCCTAAATTTATTGCAAGATCTGCTAGCTTATCTACTTCCCACATGTTTTCTTCAAAAATACTAGATGCCATTCTAACAGTTAATCCCTTACTTGATAATCTTCTTATAGTATCACAGCTTTTTTCAAATGATCCTTTGCATCCTCTAAATGAATCGTGAAGTTCACTATTTATGCTATCTATTGATACATTTATTATTACTTTACTCTTATACTTTGCTAATAAGTCTATAGTCTTATCATCTACTAATGTTCCATTTGTTAATAGCCCTACTATAGCAAAATTTTCTAATGCAAGTTTAACAATTTCATAACTATCTGGATTAACAAATACCTCCCCACCAGTCAATTCTATATTCATTACTCCATTTTCTTTTAATATTGATACTAACTTTCTAAATTTATCTATTGTCATAACATTATCTTTTTTAATAGATGCACTTAAATAGCAGTGTTTACATGCTAAGTTACACTTATGAGTAACTTCAACAGTCATATGTAACGGAGAAATTTGATTTTCGTCTCCTCTAACCTTCCATATACTACACTTATGAGGCTCTTCCTTAAACTCAAGTACATTTTTCTTATTTAAAGTTATTAAAAATTGTTCAATCCATTCTTCATTTTCTGTATAATCAATATCAAAAGTACTACAAATATATTCTTTCAATTCATTCATAGTCCTTAGTCCATCGATTAACATAACAATTTCTTTTCCTGTCTTATTTACCCCAACAAATTCATATCTTGAACCACCATTAACAAATTGTTCAGTTGCTATATTGTAACAATCTTTAGCACTAAATAAAATTAGTCTTTCATTTAACACTACATATGAATTACCTTCCATTTATCTCTCCCCCTCTTATATAAAAATTTAGGTTTATCTAGACTATATATAGATAATATAGATACTAGTTAGCTAGTCCTAAAAGTCCTGCTGCTGCTACAACTTCAAAGTCTGGAATTGGTCCATCTGCAAGACATGCAGCACCTGCTGCACATGCTGAACAATA
>NZ_FPBY01000181.1 GCF_900116755.1 Clostridium sp. DSM 8431 | reverse complement strand
ATCAAAAGTATCTACAAAAGGTTTAATAACAGCAGCTGCTGTTAAAGCATAGTTAGAAACCATAGTATGTGATATATCTATTCCATGTACTTCTTTAAGAGCATGTGCAGTTTGACGAGTAGATAGCTTTAAATTAACGTGATAAGTTAATGCAAGTCCCATAATATGAGGATTAAATTTTTTAAAGTTTAATGTAGTTGCTCTTTTTGAAACTGAATACAAATTAATCTTAAAGAAATTTATATTGAATTCTCTGTAGATATAGTGAAGTTTATATTTGTATTTATCAGCATCATTTAATGTTTTAGGTAACTTTTTTAAGTTTCTTAAGTAATAAGAGCATTTAGGGTTAGTACATTTATGTACTTTAAAGTGTTTACGTTGCTTTTTCTCAGTTAATGTAGTCTCACAGTAAGGACATTTAAAAACTATAGGAGTGGTGGCAAAGTTCTTTTCTTTGAAGGTAAGACCACAAACTTTACATTGATATTGACCATTACCACCATTGTTATCGTAAATATAGTCATGAGGTGCACCACACTTAGGACAGACAATTTTAGTAGATATAGTCTTTCCATTTCGACGCTGAACAGCTTTAATAGTTTTGTTGTACTTATGCTTGTAATATGCTAAGAGTAATTGATAATTTACTTTCTCAAATTTGATTATTTTAGGTAGTTTGTCTACTTTAAATTTTTGATATTTTGGACTATTTGAGTCATCAAATGACATCTGCCTAAGAGGTATATTTTTAGAAATAAATAAAATTAAATCATAAATAATTTTGTGTAAGTATTGAATATATAAGATTAAATGAGTTATAATTGAATCCACAATAACGACATCCTTCCATGGTTATTTTGTTTTGTTGTAGATTCAATTTTAACATGAAATTAGGGAGTCGTTGTTTTTTTATTCAAAAAAACTTTCGAAACCTTGATATATAAAGAAAATTTTTAAAAAGAATAGTGTATAAACTTTACACTATCAGAAGAAGCGTAAGAAAGTTTAAAAATGAAAAAGTAGATAGAGAAACTATGAAAGAAATAGTTGATATTGCCAGATGGGCTCCATCATGGGTAAACTATCAAATAGCTAGATATACTTTAGTTGATGATAGAGAAATGATTAAAAAGCTTGCAAATGACGGAGTTAAAGGTTTTGTATATAACATAGATACATTAAGAAATGCAAGAGGAGTTGCTGTTTTAAGCTTTGTAAAAGGTAAAAGTGGCAAATTAGATTTAGATGCTGGATATGCAACAGACTTAGAAAATTCATGGGAAATATTTGATGCAGGTATAGCATGTCAAACATTCTGTTTAGCAGCTCATGCAAAGGGTGTTGGTACATGTATAATGGGAGTTATAGATGAAAAAACTATAGCTGAGATAGTTAACTTACCTGAAGATGAAACAGTTGCAGCACTTATAGTTTATGGATATGAAGAAGGACCTCACGTATCTCCAACTAAGAGAAAAAGTGCTGAAGAAATAATGAGATTTGTAGATTAATACATTAATAAAAACTCTTATTTTAGATTGTTAAGTGTTCTAAAATAAGAGTTTTTTTATTTATATAAATATAGTGTCAAAAGTAATTACAAATTTATATATTATTAATATATAAATAATATACAAAAAAATACAGGAGTTAAACTTTATGGAAAAAAATAAATTACAGGTATCACCTCCATGGTATACGCTAGCTAATAAATTAAAATATACTTATGGAGTGTGCAAAAATATTCATTTTAATGAATTAATAAACATTGGAGATCAGTATATTCTAATAATAAATGCTTTTAATAATACTCAGGCTTTAGCATTAAGACAGGTAATTCCTGAAACTATTGAGATGGGTAATGTAACTTTAAATGTAGTTATTTTTAATGCTTCAGGAAAGCAACAACGTACTTCTCGAAAAAAATACACTGTAGAAGACTTAAAAAAAATTTTTGAAGCTGCTATGAAAGATAATCCATTATTTAAGTGTATATGTGTACCAGAAGATGAATTTACAAAAAATGTTATTGGAGATGTAGTTATTACTATAGATAAAGAAGTTGTTCAGTTCTATAATGATGATATTTCAGATTTATACAAAAATTATAATGAAGTAGCAGCAAATGTTTTTAAAGAAGTTACTATTGGCAAATATAATTCTAATATTAAAGTTGGGTTTACAACATTTGATAGCAGTAAATAAAAAAAGAGGCATGGAAAATATTTTTCATGCCTCTTTTTTTATTTTTAACCATTATAATAAGATTCTTATGTCACCGATGTCATTAAAAATAAATAATATATTATAGAAGTATTTATATAAAGAGGGCGGATATGAGGTAAATGAAGCATTAAATGCATATGGTTTTTTGTTTGATATAAAAAATGATATTGTTTTTTCAAGTATGTATGCACCACAAAGACAGTTTGGCTATTGTAGGCTTTATGATGAGTTGGCGCCTTTATTAGGAATGAAAATAGACTGTGAGCCAGTTTATTTTCAGTATGATGGCAAAAGATGGCTTATTGAATTTTGGAAAGGACAATATGGATTAGAGACAGGTGCTGAAATTGGAGTGTATGTAACTGATAAGGAAGATATAAATATACCAGGTGTTTTTTCAGGAACTTTTTATGAATCTATATCTGATGAAGAGCTTTTAAAAATGGAATATACTTTAATGAAAAATGAAAACTTATTGATTAGAAGAAAAGAAAAGCATTGGTGGCTTACGGGGTTTGATGTAGGAACATTTTCTGATACAGATGAATTATCTTTAGAAATTAAAATTACTTTTCCTTCTTTAGATATGCAAAAAGCATTTATTGAGGGACTTTATCAGGTTGGATATAATACTAATGACATTATTAAAAGAGGTAAAGTAGTTAAATTAATTTTTACAAAACCTAAGACTAATCAGCTAAATAAATTTAATAAAATTTATTTGAAATTTATACAGATGAAGAATAAATTTTATTGTAAGTTATTTAACTTTGTAACTAGAGATTTTACACGTACAATTGATAAAATTGATTTTTTGATGATATACTATCCTGCATTATTTAAAGTTATTATAAGGTTTGCTGATAAAAAGAATTTGAATAAGCTTTATGGATATTTACAGGATTATATAAATAGATAAGATTTGTAGCTTTAGTAAGAACTATATTGACTTGCTAAAGCTATTTTTATTAATAAAAATGGGCAATAGGAATATTGCCAAGAAACAATTAAAGCAATTGCTTTGATGATTTTGCTGTAACTTCTAACACTCTAGTTAAGAATGGGAACTTTTCTTTCATCATATCAAAATCTTCACCAGATGAAATAAACTTGGCAGTTCCTTCAATACGGAAACCTGTTCCTTGATAACCATTAAAACCTTCAACTTCTTTGCTGCCTAAAGTAACTAATACTTTATCATTTTTTTTAAGATCTGCCTCAGTACTATTAAATCCAGCAGCTGGAAGTGAGATTTTATCGTTATTCTTTATAACTAAATATGAGTTCCAAGTATTATTTATATGTGGTTCACCTGAGCCCCATGATACTATTGAAACTACACCTTCATGTTTTAAAACTTCAAAAAATTTTTCTGTAAACATATATAATCCTACTTACTTCAAATTTATTATTTACATAAATACTTTGATTTATATAAGGTAAGTGGATTTTATTAATAACTTATTTGTCAAAAAAAAGAATAATAGCTAATTATATAAATTGTAGCTGCTATTCTTTATTTGATGAAATAATGAGCTAAAAACCTAAATATAAAATTGAATAGTAGGTTTTTATATATAAAATTAATTATTTAATTTTTTTATAATTAGAATCGTAATACTTACCTGCTCTGATATCATCAGTCATACCAGCATAAGGAGCTTCACAGATAACATCATTATTGTTTTGACCTGCATCTCCCATGTATGTAATTGTAGCATATTCAGGTACTACATATTTAGGGTAAGTTTCATATTTTTCTCTTGATTCTTCCATTAAGTCTATATGTTCATTTTGATAACATACTGTTATTTCAGGATGTTCATGAACCCATTTAGGGAAGAATATAACTCCGTGTAATTTTCCTTCGTTAGGCATGAAGTCTAAAGCTACGTCAGTACCAGTTGGTTCTGTCCAAGTTATTTTGAAAACTCCATCAGTTAATTTAACCATGTTAACTTCTTGGTCTGTAACCCAACGTCCAGCAACCATTCCACCATGGATACGGTAATCAACAGTATGATCATTTTTTGCATACCATTCATATTCCCAACCATTGTCGTAAGTATAAATAAAGTGTGTACCTAAGAAATCTTTTAGGTCTTTAAATGTCTTTTTATTTTTCATAATGTTAAACTCCTCAAACTTAAACATGTCTATATTTACATGTTTTGAATTATAGAATTTATGATATAATATATGAGTACAGAAGTCAAGGAGTGGGAGTTATGTCTAGAAAAAATGTCTTAAGATATATACTATTAGGATTATTAGAAAAACGAGAAATGAGTGGTTATGATATAAAGAAATTTTTTGAAAAGGAAATAGGAGAATTTTGGAGTGCAAAACATAGTCAGATATATCCTGAACTTATTAAACTTGAAGAACAAGGACTTGTTAAATATAGAATAGATATTGTTGGAAGTAAACTTGAAAAGAAGCACTATTCTATTACAGACAAGGGAATAGAGGAATTAGATAAATGGCTGGGTTCAGCTGAGGATCTTATAGAAAATAGAGATGAATTTGTTTTAAAGTTATATTTTATAGATAATAAAGAAGACGATAGACTAAATATTATGGTTAATAAACAAATAAATTTACATAAGGAAAAATTAGAACATTTAGAATCAAGAATGCAGATAGTATTTGATGATGAGAGTAAAAAGGAAGTTATGTATGGTCATTATTTAATATTAGACCATGCTATTAGAAGAGAAAAATCTTATTTGAGTTGGTTAAATGAAATAGGGAAATAGACATATAGATATATGGACTTGAAAAGAATAAAAAAGGGAGAGTGTAAAAATGATAGTAAATACTGATAAATGTATAGGGTGTACTTTATGTACACAAGACTGTATCGTAAGTGATATAGAAATGATTGATGGAAAATCGCATATAAAGAATGAAGCATGTATAAAATGTGGACACTGTATTGCAATATGTCCTGTTGGAACAGTATCTTCAAATGACGAAGAAGATTACTCAATGGATGAAGTTATAGAATATAACAAAGAAGATTTTGATATAGACTCAGAAAGATTAATGAACTTCATGAAGTTTAGAAGAAGCGTTAGATTATTCAAAGAAGATGACGTAGAAGAAGAAAAGATAGAGAAAATACTTGAGGCAGGTAAGTTTACTCAAACTGGAAGTAATGTACAAGATGTTTCATATGTTGTTATAAAAGATAAGATACAAGAATTAAGAAAGATGGTTTTAGAAACTTTAAATTCTATGGCTGATGTAGTTATGAATAAAGAAAATGTTCCAATTTAAATATTACTATCTGAATATCTTTTATTTTTTATCAGTTCAAATATTTAGATATATTTTAAATTTCAACTATTGTAATAGAAGCTTGAATACCTATATTAGCTAAAGTAATAGATGAGTTAGTGCTAGTAGCATCTTCAGAAGCATTTACTAATCTTAAGTTAAATGGAGTTGTAGTAGCATCTGGAGCATAAACTATAGTACTTCCATAGAAAGAACCTTGAAGAACTACAGGGCTTTCACTTGTACCAACTACTGTAGACTCTGTTTCTGTAACACTAACAAGGTTAAATTTAATTGAAGTTGCATCAAGAGAGCCATCTAATGAAACAGTCCAATGTACAAAATACCTAGAATCATTATTTAGACTAATTGTTCCATCAGCATTAGTAATATCACCATTAATTTGTGAGAATACTGTGTCAAAAGGAATTATAGCTCCACCATCAAGTGTTGCTCCTGCAGAATTAGTAGCTTGTAATACTATACCTGATTTTAATGTTCCGTTAATTTGGATAATACTTATATTAGCAGTAACATCAACATTATCAGCTAGAACTATACTTTGACCAGTTGTATTAACTAATTGGAATGTAGTAGTACCGTCAGACCTAATAACAGCACTTCCTGAAATTTGTCCAGTTTTCATACTATTATTAGAAGTATATATAATAGATGGGTCATCATTAGTAATTAATGATACGCTTGGACCTCTAGTTCCCAAAGCTGTTTTTATAGTTACAAACCATGAAACATAGTAGTCAGCATTTCCATCTAAAAAGAATGTTGAAGCATTATATTTTACATTTGTATCATAATTAACAACCTGTGAATTAAAAGCTATAGCTTGATCTGTAGCAATTGTTCCAGGTGCTCTTCTTTCTCTTTGAAATCCTGCATTAGGCATTTTTTTATCCTCCTGTAAAATGGCTAATATGATAAAATTTTTTGTATATTATAATATATTTACTATAATAGTGCAAAAATGCTTGAATAATTTTACAACTGAATAAAATAAAAAA
>NZ_FPBY01000255.1 GCF_900116755.1 Clostridium sp. DSM 8431 | reverse complement strand
TAGATAAGAAAATTAATATCAATTTAGACATGTAATGTTCGTTAGAATAGTAAATAGTTTTCTATCAAATGTTACAACTAGATTATACAAGGGGAAGAGTAAAGTAATGAGTGATATTAAGTGGATAAAGATAACTACAGATATGTTTGATAATGAAAAGATAAGGCTTATAGATGCAATGCCAGAGAGAGATACTATCCATTATGTGTGGATGAGACTCTTAGTGCAGGCGGGAAAAACTAATGCAAACGGATTTATATACTTAAGTGATCAGATACCATATACAGAAGAAATGCTTTCAACTTTATTTAATAGAAACATAAATTCAATAAGACTTGCATTAAGTGTGCTTGAAAATTTTAAGATGATAAATATAGAAGAGAATAAAGAGATAAAGATTGTTAATTGGGAGAAGTATCAGAATGTTGAAGGTGTGGAGCGAATAAGAGAGCAGACTAGAAAGAGAGTTGCAAAGTGCAGGGAACGTAAGAAAGAAGAAAAGGCTAATGTAACAAAAAGTAACGTTACAGTAACGGAACAGAAAGAGAAAGAGAAAAATAAGAATAAAGAAGATTTAGAAGTAGATGAAGAGAAAGAAATAAGATTAGATCAAGATAAGAATTTAGATGAGAATAGAGAAAAGAATACAAAAGATGAAAAATTAAATGATGGCGGCATAAATGTACAAGCTGTACAGATAAGTGCTTTAGGTAATGGTGAAGAGGCTGGCTTTAGACTGCTATGCTACTTTGAAAAAATGACAGGGAGAATGGGTGGACTTAACATAGGTGCTTTAAATGTTGCATCCAAAGAGCATGGTGAGGAACATGTTAAGATGGCAATAGATAAGGCTTTAGAAACTAATGTTTTTAGTATGAATTATATTAATGGAATACTTCGTAATTGGAGAAAGGAAGGTTATCCATCTAAGGAGGTTGTGAAAGTTGAATCTGGACTTGATGGAGATGGTTCAAAATTTAAAGGAATTGAATCACAAAATGCAAGAGAGCTTACAGATGAAGAAAGGGAGAATGCAAAAAAGCTTATATAAATGTGATAAGTGTAAAGATACAGGATGGATTTTAAAGAAGCATGAAGATGGGACAAGCTATGCGGTCAGCTGTCAATGTAGAGAAAAGGAAAAGTTAAAGCAGCAGTGGAAATCATCAGGTATGAATCTTGATTCAATTAATCTAACTTTTAGTAATTTTAGTATATGGAATAAGTTTTCTAAAGCTCTTAAAGAAACAGCAATAGCTTATTTTAATGATTTTAATAAGATAAAGAATTCAAGGCAGAACAGTCTTTTACTTTCAGGGCAACCAGGAGGAGGAAAGACTCACATAGCTGTTGCTGTTGCCATTAATCTCATTAATACAGGAATAAAGGTTATATATATGCCTTATAGAGAAGCACTTACTAATTTAAAGATAAACATAAAGGATGAAAATTATTATAGAAGTACATTAGATAGATATAAGATGTGTGAATTGCTCATGATTGATGATTTATATAAAGGTAAGGTTACGGTAGCAGACATTAATATTTTATTTGAGATTGTTAATTATAGATATGTAAACTATAAGCCAATCATGGTAAGTAGTGAAATGACAATAGAAGAGATTCTAGAAATAGATGAGGGGATAGGCTCAAGAGTATATGAGATGTGCAGTAGCTATATAGTTACTATTCCTAAGAATAAAGATAATAATTTTAAATTATGTAATAAGTAAAGGATGAAGAGGATGATAGATAAATTAAAAATGCAGAGGTTATATAAGGAAAGAGGATTATTGGATTATCAATTGCAAACATTAGATGATGCATTTTTTATACATGGAATTAAGCCAAATCAAGTTGAGGGATATAGTAAGCTTAAGGATGATGAGAAAAAAGTATTTAAAGAGTTTATTGTTTCTTATTTGAATTCAATAAAATTGGAAGAGCGTGAGGTTGCTTTTTTAAAGGTTTCTTCAGATATATTGGACTTTTTGAAGGTAGAAGTGCTTGAGAGAGGAGCTAAGATGTTTATTTTTGTAAAGTGGGAGAGCTAAGTTGATAGGGTAAAATAAAGAGTTAGATAAAAAATATTGTTAGAATAAAAGAATACAGCGTGAGGATATAAAAGAAAAAGGAAAGGCTATCTAAAATGGTACCTATAAACAGGACACTAGAAAAAAAGTGTCTGGTTTATAGGTACTTTTTATGTATAATATTAATATCTATCTTGGAGGAAAAAACATGAGTAAAATAACATTTGATAAAAGAGCTATTGAATTACTTAAGCAAAATCCATATGTTGTTAGAGTTAGCGAAAAGTCTATAACTTACTCTGACGAGTTTAAGCGATTTTTTATAGATGAATATTTAAAAGGAAAGCTTCCTAGAACAATTTTTGAAGAAGCTGGATTTGATATCAAAATACTTGGTGTTAAACGTTACGAGCAAGCGGCAGCTAGATGGCTAAAAGCTTACAATCGTGATGGAATTATAGGTTTACGTGATACAAGAAAAGAAAACTCAGGAAGACCTATTGATAAAGTTCTCTCGAAAGATGACATCATTTCAAAGCAAGAAGCTAGAATTAAACTATTAGAAGAGCAGGTAGAACTGTTAAAAAAATTAGACGTAACAGAAAGGAGGCTGGTAAACAGCTGCATAAATCTAAAAAGTAAGGAAGTATTTAAATTAATAAATGAAACCATTGTCAAAAACAATTTTAAGAACATGGTTTCATACTTTTGCGACCTCTTAAACGTTTCACGTTCGGAATATTATAATTATTTAAATACTTTAGATAATCAGAAAATTATTGAAGATAAAGATTTAGAAGCTAAAGAAAATATTTTAAAAGCTATGAATTATAGGGGTTATAAGAAAGGATCACGTTCAATAAAAATGGTTTTAGAAGGTGAGTATTCTATTGTTTATAGCAGAAAGAAAATTCAACGAATCATGAGAAAATACGATATTAAATGTCCTGTAAGAAAAACTAATCCTTATCGTAAGATGGCTAAAGCAACTAAAGAGCATCGAGTAGTTCCTAATTTATTAGAAAGAAATTTCAAACAAGGAATACCTGGTGTATTTTATACTTATGATTTGGTTCTTTCCAATGTTAGTTGAATATCATTAGTATATAACATCATACTTTTAAACTTTCCAATTTAATAACTTT
>NZ_FPBY01000178.1 GCF_900116755.1 Clostridium sp. DSM 8431 | reverse complement strand
ATTTTTTTATTTATAACGAGACGTTTATTAAGTGAACCCATTTTTAAAAATTAAAGATGAAAAAATATAAGTATATGAAAAAAACAACCATACAAGCTTTTGAGCTAGTATGGTCGTTTGATTTTTAGGACTTTTTTTACAGCCCCTTTTTTGGCATACATAGAAGTATAAAAAAACAAAAAAATGAGAAAACTAATAGTTAAAGCATTTTAATATCTTTAAAATTAGAAGATAAAAAACAATCTTAATGATACAAGTTATGATATAATAGATTGAAAGTTAAAAGTAAATGTTTTACAATAAAAACACAAGGAACATTAAAAGGAAGTGAATGTAATAAACGCATATGTTTTTTTTATAGGATTATGTATTGGAAGTTTTTTAAATGTATGCATAAGTAGAACAATAAAAGATGAATCAGTAGTATGGCCAGCATCTTATTGTGATAAATGTGGTAATAGGTTAAAGGCTATAGACCTAGTGCCAGTAGTAAGCTATATAATTTTAAGGGGTAGATGTAGAGGATGTCATGAAAAGATATCTAAAGAATATCCTTTAGTAGAGTTATTGAATGCTTTTTTATATCTGTGTATTTATGAAAAATATGGCTTAAGTTTTTATTTTATAAAGTACTGTATAATTGCATCTATTGTGATTGTTACAGCTATTATAGATATAAAAACTTATAATGTATACACTAAAATATCTATATTTGCTTTGGTTTCAGGAATCTTATTTAATATTATAGGATTTCTATTTTTTAATATAGAAATTAATACATATATAGTTGGAGCTATTATATCCTATTTGGCATTACTTTTTATTGCTAAAGTAACAAGAGCCATGGGAAAAGGGGATGTGGATATAGCATCTGTATGTGGCTTATTTTTAGGAAGTAAATTTATAATTTTAACTATGTTTATTGCAATTATTTTAGGTGGAATAGCAGGAGTTTTTTTGATATTTTTTAAAGGTAAAGATAGAAAAGATAAGCTTCCGTTTGTACCTTTTATAGCTATAGGAACTGTTTTATCTATATTTGTAGGAGATTATTTAATAAATTGGTATTTAAATTTTTATTTATTATAAGGGAGAAGTAAATTATGCTGAAAAATAGTAAGAAGGGATTTAGTCTTATAGAGCTATTGATAGTGCTAGCTATATTATTTGGCTTTTTATTAGTGGTATTTCCAAAGATGAAAACATCAAAAGAAGTATCAAATATAAAAAAGGATATTTCTACAGCAATTAGCATAAGTAATGAAGCAATTATTCTTCAAAAGCAAGGAGTAGAAATTTCAAGTAGCTCATGGAATAAAGCATCTGATATTAGGGTTATTAGTAGAGATGGAAGTGAAAAGACTTTAGCTGAATGTGCATCAGTTAATGTAAAGGCTCAGGCTAAAGAAGTAAAGGGATGTGACTTTTATGTAAAACTTGATGAAGAAGGAAAAGTATTAGTATCAATTAAAGAGGGATCTAGAAAAAATGCAGATGGAGAACCTATTGAAACCTATGTTCAAGTTTATCCAGAAGTTTATGCAGATGAACCATATAGATCAAATTATTAATATTATTTAAAATAAACATTGAGAATAGATAATAATATATCACTGTAATGGTAATAATAACAGAAGAAATTTATTGTCATGAGGTGGAATATGGAATTAAAAGATAGTAAAACAAAAGAAAATTTATTAAAGGCTTTTGCAGGAGAAAGTCAGGCAAGAAATAGATATGAGTATGCATCAGAAGTTGCTAAAAAGGAAGGATTATATATAATAAAAAACTTATTTGAATATACTGCTAATCAGGAAAAAGCCCATGGGGAAGTTTTTTATGGTGAATTAAAAGAATTTAATGGTGAAAATATAGAGATTAAAGGCACTTATCCCATAGGTAATTATGACAGTACATTAAAACTATTAAAGGATTCTGTTCATAATGAATTTGAAGAATATAATAACATTTATAAAGATTTTGCTAATATAGCAAGAAATGAAGGTTTTGAGCCTATTGCAGCTAAGTTTGATAAAATAGCAGGCATAGAGAAAATTCATAGTGAGAGATTTCAAAAATATTTATCTTATCTAGAAAGTGGTATGTTATTTAAAGATAATGTTGATGTACAATGGATATGTACAAATTGTGGATATATATATGAAGGAAAAGAAGCTCCAAAGGTATGCCCTGTATGTGCTTATCCACAGGGATATTATATGAAATTTACAGAAAGTGATTTTAATATAAAGATAAATTAAGATAATTGGCTTTCTAAATATTCTTCATATTTGTTCTCAACAATATTTTATTAAAATTGGCAAGAACACTCGTGACTTTAGTCATGAGATGAATTGTCAAGGCTAGTAAGCGTATAGAGAAACTTGTATGTAATCGTAGCTTAAATACAAATACGCAACGAAGAAACTGAATTGCTGGAAATGCGTAAAGCTAATTAGACCACAACGTAAATATGAAATAAAGTTAAGCGTCAAGGTACGGTAGGGATAAGATATAGTCTGTATTTAATAGAAATATTAAGAAGTTCATAAGAGAACTGCGTAAGGTGTAGCGACCTTTCGTGAACGACAACTTTCATTAGTTTTAAGTGCTAAAGCCTCGAAAAATAGAATATCAAAACTTATAATATTATTTTTACTATATATTATTGTTTCGGTAAAATATGATATAATCATCTCGGATAAGGAGGTGAGAATATGTATTTAACTGTAAAGCAGCAGATTAAACATCTGTCAAAGGAAGATTATAATTCCCTTAGAGAACTTTGTCACATAGCAAAGAATCTAACCAATGAGGCAATTTATAATGTGAGACAGTATTATCTTACTGAGGGCAAGTATTTAAACTATCAGAAGAATTATGCTCTTTTAAAGATATCTGATAATTACAAATTACTTAACTCAAATATGGCCCAACAGATACTTAAAGAAGTAGATGGCACATTTAAGTCATTCTTTGGATTGCTTAAATTAGCTAAAAAAGGAAAATGTTCCTTCAAGGATTGTAGATTGCCAAAATATCTTCCGAAAGATGGATATGTCGCTCTTGTAATAGGTTTTGTAAGACTTAATGGGAATAAACTTATTCTGCCATTTTCAAATACCTATAAAAAGACACATAAATCTATTGAAATTACCATACCACCTGTATTACTAGATAAAAAGGTTAAAGAGATTAGAATTATTCCAAAGGCTAATGCTAGGTTCTTTGAAATTCAGTATATTTATGAAGCTGAATGTGTAAAAAGAAATCTTAATACATCAAATGCACTGGCAATAGATCTTGGCATTAATAATCTTATAACTGCAGTATCAAGTAAAGGTGATACATTCATAATTGATGGTAGAAGACTTAAGTCTATAAATCAGTGGTATAACAAAGAAAATGCTCGCTTACAAAGTATTAAGGATAAACAGCATTACAGTAAAAAGCCAACTAACAGACAAAAGGCTATTACTCGTGATAGAAACAATAAGGTTAATGACTATATGAGTAAGGTTGCTCGTAAGGTGATAGATTATTGTATCTTAAAGGATATAGGCACTCTTGTAGTTGGTTATAATGAAACATTCCAAAGGAGTTCTGATATGGGTAAGTCTAATAACCAGATTTTTGTAAACATACCTTATGGCAAACTTCGTGAAAAATTAGAATACCTTTGTAAGCTTAATGGTATCATCTATGTTAAACAGGAAGAAAGCTATACATCAAAGGCATCATTTTGGGACAGAGACGAAATTCCTGTATACAACGATGATAATCCAAAGACTTACACATTCAGTGGAAAGCGTATCCACAGAGGAATGTATCAGTGTACTAATGGTAAGGTACTTAATGCAGATGTAAATGGAGCATTAAATATAATGCGTAAAAGTAATGTTGTGAGCTTAGATACTCTATACAGTAGAGGCGAACTGGACGCGCCTGTAAGAATAAGGGTTGCCTAATAAGTGGGTGAAAGCTTAAATACCAAACTTCTTAAATGGTGTTAGAAGTAACACTTAGAACCCTACGACTTTAGTCGTGGGAGGTTCAGTATAGTATAATGAGAAGGACTAATATAATGAGAAGGACTAATTAGAAAGGATGATTACATATATGAAGGTTTGTGTAGATAATAAAGAATATTTATTAGATAAAGAACATTTCGGTGGATTTTTAAATGATGAAGAAAATCCAATTAATAATATTGATGAAGAATTCATACTTAATATTCTTGAGAAAAGAAATCTTGATTTTGAAAAAGCATATTATAGTGCACCATGTACAAAGTGTGAATCAGGAGGAAAGAATAAGTTAAGAGCATATCCCTTTTATGAATATCATTTCTATTTATATACTAAAGACAGAAATGTTGTATGGAATAGTTTTAAAGTTGAAGAAGAAGGTTATAGCTTTACTAGAATGGAAAGAGAAGGCAAGGCTGATGACAGTTATATAGTAAGTGTAATTATCTGTGCAGAATGTGGAGATTACGAAATAGAAGTTGAACAATTTGAAGTTTAATATATAAGGCTTATAAATATTAAGTTTTAAGACATAATATTTATGAGGAGTGATGATTATGAAAAATAAAGATGGTTTAGGAAACGGAATGCAAAAAGGTGAAAGAAGACAAAGACTTCATAATAAGCAGGACAATGTAGGAAATCCTAAAAAACACGATTTTTTTGAAAATCACAACGGAGACTCAATAAAGTAAAAAATAGGATGCTTTAAGTAAGCATCCTATTTTGTTATTTAAAATAATCGTTTTACGGCTAAAATCATAAGTATTATTCCTGATAGCCAGGATAAATTTAAGTTTGATTTTTCAACTAGTTTTTTTCCAATAATCTGGCCTAAAGATACAGCGACAACACCTATAACAAAACATAAGATTACTGAATTAAGATATTCAGAGCTTCCAAGGCTATCACCAAAACCTACAGCAATGCTGTCAAAGGATAAGGCTGAAGCTAGATATAATGATTCTTTTATTGTTAATACTTTAGAGTTATCAAAGTCTGCTATAGTTTCATCAGCGTATACTTGCAATACAAAGTTTAAATCAAAAATTTTAAATTTAAGAGGTTTAAGTAGTTTATTTTTTTTAGCAATGTAATTTTTAAAGAGTCCTTCAAAAAATCGATATATCCCTATTATCATTAGTATACAAAAGCTTAGTATTATAGCAAGGTTTGTAGGTAAAAAATCTTTTATAAAACTTCCAAGAAATAAGGAAATACCGAGGAATATTGAGCCAATAATGCTTATTACAATTGAAGCATAAAAAGGGATTTTTATTTTGTTTGTTCCATAGGCAATGCTAGCAACAAAAGCATCTATACATACAGAAGAAACGAGTAAGAGAGATTCAATCACAGCTCATACCTCGACAAATTTCTAGTTAGTAATATGTTATGACTTAATTATGCTTTTAGTTACTTATTTTTATGTGCTAAGTTAGAACTTTCGATATTATTTGATTTTTCAAATTTTGAAGGAGATACATTACAAACTGTATTATTAGCCTATTTAAAAAGTTTTTTTAAAACATAAAAACCATATTTATACAGAGTATTTTTTAAATATTTTATGATATAATTAAGTAAACGTATTAAAAGAGGAAGAAAGGGTGGTTACTGTTTTATGTACAAGATTATAGCTATTGATATGGACGGAACATTACTTAATGATAAAAAAGTTATTACGAAAAGAACAAAGGAAGCTTTAATAAAGGCTAGAGAGAAAGGTATTAAGGTTGTTTTAGCATCAGGAAGACCAGTAGATGGGTTAAAGAGATATTTAGAAGAATTAAATTTAATAAGTGATGATGAATATGTTTTAAGCTTTAACGGGTCATTAGTTCAAAAAG
Source organism: Clostridium sp. DSM 8431 (assembly GCF_900116755.1). GTDB lineage: Bacteria > Bacillota > Clostridia > Clostridiales > Clostridiaceae > Clostridium. The sequence goes on along the minus strand of NZ_FPBY01000178.1, from coordinate 940 downwards.
TAAAGTCAGAAGAAGTTTTATACGAGATAGGACTAAATGGTAAGGATCTTCATTATTTATATGATATAAGCTGTAATTTAGGATCAAATATTCATGCTTTTTCTCCTACTAGAGGATTAATAACTCCAAAAATCAGTGAATATACAGAATTAGAAGCAGAATTAAATAATATTGATATAAATGTTTGTGATTTTAATGAAGTTGCAGAAGATGAACATATAGTAAAAGTTATGCTTATAGATGAAAAAGAAATTATTGATAGAGTTATTGAAGAACTTCCAAAAGAAGTATATGAAAGATTTAAAGTTGTAAGAAGTACTCCTCATTTCTTAGAGGAAATTAATAAAGAATCAGGAAAAGCAACTGGACTAGCAGCCTTAGCTAAATATTTAAATGTATCTAAGGATGAAATAATTGCAGTAGGAGATGCTGAAAATGATTTAGATATGATTGAATATGCAGGTCTTGGAGTAGCTATGGGAAATGCTTCCGAGTCAGTTAAGAAAATTGCAAATTACATAACAGCAGACAATAATAATGACGGAATTGCAGAAATTATTGAAAAGTTTATTTTAAATAATTAAATATTTACATAAAATAGTAAAGGCGTGTCTAAAGATTTAAGATTTAGACATGTCTTTTTATATTAAAAAGTTAGTTTTTTTATATAAATTATAAGGCTGTATTGTGAATAAAAGTGATAAAAATAGGCAAGTATCTAAACAAATGATTATAAGGAAGTGATTGATTTGTGTTCAGATAACTATTTTAAAATTCTAGAAAATATAAAGCTTTTAAGTAATGCAGCTAAAAGGAAATTATTAATAGATATAAGCATTTTAATTAGTGTTTCAAATAATAAAGAAACAACAGAATTAATTTGCCCTCATTGTAAAAATAAATACATAGTTAAAAATGGTAAGAATAAAGAAACTCAAAG
>NZ_FPBY01000171.1 GCF_900116755.1 Clostridium sp. DSM 8431 | reverse complement strand
GCCCACCAAAGTATATGGCTCAGTAGCTCAGTTGGTTAGAGTGCCAGCCTGTCACGCTGGAAGTCGTCGGTTCGAGCCCGATCTGAGTCGCCATTAAAGCACTAATTGCATTAGTGCTTTTTTATTTTATCAAAATATTGAAAATTAATGAATAAGACATTTAAAATATAAATGAGGTATATCTAAATTTAATTATTTAGATATACCTCTATTTGTACAGTTAATTTAATAATTATTCTTTTTTAAATTTAAAGTTATTCTAATATCTTCAGAATAGAATTTGCAAAGCTTAAAGTCACCTATTAATCTTGAATATATACGTTCACTATAAAGTTTAGTTATATCCGAAAGTGAAAGGTTTGTAGATATAAGCATTTTTTTGTTATTTAAAAGTCTTTTGTTTAAAAGATTAAATAATTCTGTAATTGAAAAATCATTTCTTTGTTCAGCACCTAAGTCATCTATAATAAGAAGATCACAGCTAGTTAATAATTCTTCTAAATGTTTATCATTGTTAAACCTTATTTTTCTTAAATCACTTATTAATTCATCAGATGTTTTATAAACAACTAAATGACCAGTATCTAATAATGCTTTAGCAATGCAATATGAAAGATAACTTTTACCACTTCCAGGGTTTCCGTAAAATAATAAATTAGTATCAATGAAATCAAACTTTGGAAGATATTCTTTTAAAATAAAATTTAAGATATTCTCCATATTTTTTCTTGGAGAGTATTTTTCATCACCAATTTTATGCTGAGAAAATAATGACATATCAAAGTTATCAAAGTTTTTATTCTTAACAGTATCCTTTAATAATGAGTTTTCATAATATAAGCTAATTAATTTTTGTCTGTAGCAGGAACAAGGTTCTCTATTTATAAAACCAGTATCCTTACACTTATTACATTGATAATGTAGTGATAGATAGTCTGGGTCATATCCTTTTGCTACAAGCATTTCACATTTTTCAGCTCGTAAATCAGTTATTTTATCTTTATATTCTTGTACTACCTTTTCTGGGTTATTAGATTTTAAAATAGCAAGAGATAGATGTACAGAAAGTTTCTTTATTTCGTTATCAAGATTAACGATTTCAGGGGATAGATTTTTTATTTCTTCAAATCTTCTTTGTAAATTTCTGGCTTCATCTTCACGTATTTTACTATAAATGCTATCTAATTTAGATTTATATCCATTAATCATCTTTATCCCATCCTAACAATCTTTTTTCAAGGGAATCATAATCATAGGTTCTAGGTTCAAAGTTATTAAAGCCTAAACCATTATTTGTTTTATTGTTATTACTATTCCCATAATATTTTGGCTTACTTGATGCCCTGAATTGTTTATCCTTAGCATCAACTTCTTCAATTGTTTTTAGATTAGAGTTATACCATTTTGTCAAAATACCATCTATATATTTGAAATCAGCTCTATTTAATCTTTGTGAACAAATATCACAGGCTTTTTTAATAAGATCTAAATCAAATTCATATGTAAATAACCACTTATTTAATAAGTCTTCTTGTGGCTTCATTATTTCAGCATTTTTAATGCCAAGGTATCTAAGAATTTCTCGTATCTTTATCCATTTATCTTCATTTTGTTTAATAAGGGTTTGAGCTTCATCTATTGTCTTTATTCCTAAGTCATGCCATCCTAAAGCTACTTTTTCAATATATCTATAATCGCTCTTTCCTTTAGATACACAATATTCAATTAATATAAGAATAAGTTCTGAAGTAAATGAAAAATCTTTCTGCCAGTTAAGATAAACTTCCATTTCTTTTGAAGATAAAGATCTTCCAAGAATTCTTTCAATATCTCTTAACATATCAGCTGTTTCAGAATTATTTAGTGCATCTAGAAGATTAACCTCATTTTTTTCTCTTTCACAAAAATCATCAAGAGGTAAAAATTCAATATTGAAATTATTCATTTTATCTATAGGTGTTAAACGCAATACACCTTGATCATTCCAGTAATTTAATGCATTCATAACATCAGATTCTAAAAGATTTAGAGAAGAAGCAAGTACGGCCCCATTAACTCCAGGCTCATTAGAAGTATCGTACTTTAACATAAGAAGATAAACCTTAACAAATTCACCACGTGCTTTAGGCATATATTTCTCTATAAAAATATTACTTACAGGAGTGAATTTTAAGTTTGAATTTTTAAGCATAAAAGTACTCATTTTTTAATCTTCTCCTTAATAAAAATGTTAAATACAAAGAAAGTTATTGTATTCAAAATTTATTATAACAAAGGCAAAATCATATCACAATATTAATAGAATTTGAAAAAATTATCTAAAAAAGGGACATGAGAAAATAACTCATATCCCTTTTGATTAAAGTTGCAGCTTGGATAAATCTATTAGACCTTCACCTATAGAAGTATTATCTAAATCATGAGAATTACAAGAAAGTTTTAATAAGGATAATACATCTTTAAAGGTTAATGAGGGGTCTTTTTCATAAAGTAAAGCAGAAATGCCTGTAATGAAAGCAGCAGCTAGTGAGGTGCCAGAGAATGCTTTATAAGATGCATCAAGTTTATTTGGGTATAATTTAATTCCGTTATTTTCTGATATATATAAAATATCGCTATTTAAGGAAGTTATATTGCATGATGCTGCACTTAAATCAGGTTTTTTAGTTTTTTTATAGTTTCCACAAGATGAATATCTATAAGGAGAAAGGGTTTTAGTAGAATCTATTCCACCAACAGTTATGCATGAAGGTAGAGCTGAAATACCGTTTATAAAGTGGGATGAATTATCAATACTTCCACTTGCTACTATAGGAGTGATATCTTCAGTTACAGCTTTTGAAAAGGTAGCACTAAAAAGTTCAGTGATAAATATATTTTGGGTTAATAATTCAAAAGGAAGACATAAAAGTTTAATGTTAAGATTTTTTGAATTTAATATTAGATTTTCTAAGGCAAAGAGTATATCTGAGGCAAAACCTTTACCATGTGCATCAAAGGCTTTGTAACAATAGAGCTTTGAATGAGGAGCAATTCCTTTATATAAACCATTAGAACACCCTCCATTTCCAGCTATTATACCAGAGATGCAAGTTCCATGACCATTATCATCATAAGGATAAGAAAGATTATTTATTAAATCAGTAAATGAGTAGATTCTATTAGAAGGAGATGTTAAATCTTGATGAGGAAAAACTCCGCTATCAATTATTCCTATACCAATATTATTTCCAGAGAGAGAAAAGTCTTGTTTAAAATGAACATTATTAGCAGTTGAAACACTCATACCACATAAGAATAAATATTCATCAAAGGTTATATATTTAACTTCAGGATATTCAATTAATCTTAATATTAGCTTACTATTAATTTTTGCACAAATTACATTTGAAATATTTAAATTATATAGAAATCCTCCGCTAGAGGTAATTTTTTTTATAATAGAATTACAGGTATGTTCGTACTTTATTAAGACTCTATATTCCTTATAACAATTGTTATTTATAAAATACTCGAGATTTTTATCTAACTTATTTTTATAAAAAAGCATAGCAGTTTCCTATCAAATTGTTTCTTAATATTATTATATGAATATTTAAGGTATTGTTCATAATAAAAAACTGGCCAAAGACCAGTTTTTTATAATTTGTAAGTTTCCCCAATATTAATTATTTTTAATTTAGGGTCATTAAAGTTTTTTAATCTAGAATATGTATCGTCAAAATCTTCCAATGATATTTTAAAAGTCTTATAATGAATAGGAATCATAGCATCAGCAAATAGCATTTTAAACATCTCATAGCTTTCTTCTGGTGTACAATGCATATGAGTAAATCTATCTGGTTTATAACATCCAACAGGCATTATAGCCACATCACATTCTATCCCTTTATAATTTGTTGTATAAGCTGTATCACCAGCAAAAAATATCTTTTTATCAGCACCTTCTATAAGATATGAATGACTTTCATCATCTATACCTAAATAAAATCTTCTTCCGTCATGATTAGCTTCAAAGGATGATATTTTAATATTTTCATCTTCATATACTCCATTATGTCTTAGAGTAACTACTTTTTTAAAACCTAATATCTTCATTATTTTATTGTATCCCTTTGGCACTATAATAGTAGCATATTTATTAAGCTTCATTAATGAAGGAAAATCTAAATGATCCATGTGACCATGAGATAATAAAATATAATCAAATTTAATCTTAGATGCATCATAAGGCTTTTCAGCAACTCTTTTAAAAAAGCCAATTTTATTTCCAAGTACAGGGTCGGTAATTATAGTTTTATTATTAAGATTAATAATAACAGTAGCATGCCCATACCAGTTTATTGAGTTTTCACATATTGGATCTGAAGATACTGATTCTCTCTTATTGAAGTATTCTTTAATATTGTTATAAATTAAATTGGATAGAAAGACTATATTTTTTAAAATATTCATTAGATATTACTCCTTCAATTATTTTTCCCATTTAAATACTATAATACCAAGGAGCATAATTGCAACACCTATACATTCTTTTAAGGTAAAATTAATTTTTTCAGTATCAAATAAGCCAAAGGCATTAATTAATGCAGCAGATAAAAGTTGAGCAATTAAAATTATCCCAATTGCATATGTAGGTCCTAAATTTCCTATACTAAACATTACTGTATAAGTAATAACAACACCTAAAATACCACCTAACCAATAGAGCTTATTGGCATTTCTTAGCTCTTGATAATTACCGTTACCTGAAAAAAATAAAATAATTAATGTCATTATTAATCCAGTTAACTGTACAAATACATTGGTTTCCCACACCCCTATTTTTTCTCCTAATCGGGTATTAAAAACACCTTGTACGCTCATAGCAATTCCTGAAATTATAGCTATAATTATTGAAATCATATAACTTATCACCTCAATAATATTATTCCCAGGAAATAATTTTATATAAAAAAGGCTCTCTAATAATTAGAGAGCTAACTGTTTTTTACAATTACTAAAACTATCTGTGATTAGTTCTTCTGTAAAGCCTAAACTAATTCCCAGACTTAAATAATCTTCTATTAGTGTGATAAAATGATCTTTTGATGGTGAGATTACTAAATCATTTATGTCTATGTATAAATTCAAAAACTGATCACTTAAACAATATTCACTAGGTTCTATTTCTATCTCATCAATATCATTATAAGAATTATATAGACCTAAGGATATAATATGTTTTAAGCAGTAAATATATTTATCTAGTATTGCGTCAGCGTTTAGTTTCTTCTGTTTACCAATCCAGTACTGGTAACATTTAGTCTCACTTGCAAGATCACTTAGTGCAATATGAAGTTGTACATGTTTTCTTGCTATGATTTTGTACTCACTTAAGCTATTATCAATAAATAACTTATTATCAGATTTACTTTCAATTTCAAATAACTTTGCAATATGCATAAATTTTCCCCCTCAATTAAGGCAATCATCTTTTTCTATTTTACAAAATCTTAAAAACAAATAAAAGAGGAGTAAACGAATACAAAAAAATAAAAATTAAAAAAATCTGAAAAATAAGAAGTTTTACTAAATTATATTGCTAGATTTAATAAAACTTCTTATATTAAGGAATATTTATCGTTAAAATGTTTTTAATGTATATGATTTTAAACAAGTTTCTCTTTTACTATTAGAAACTTTCCAAATTTCAAATTTGCTTACTTTTAAAGTTATACTTTTATCAGAGTTTTTTACTATATCACAAGTCATATCATTTTTATAACGCTTATTATCTTTATTAAAATACGTTAAGTTTGCTAATGATATAGAAAGAGGAGTATCTTGATGGCTTTTAGAATATATACCATGAAGATTAAGAGTTTCTTTTAAGGAACGAGAAATTTTTGTTATATACCCCTCATTAAGAATTTTCAAGTTTACTGTTTTCATATTCTCATTTATCATAACATCATCACATAATTCAACTTTAAATTTTTTATAAGGTTTAATTGTTTTTTCAAGTACTGCACATAATTTCTCCATGTTAGGATTATCTAATACATTTAATGCTATATATGGCTGCGGAGAATGTCTATTGCCTTTAAATTTTCTAGACAGATTTTTTTGTATTGGATTTATTATTTCATACGAATCATCATCAAATAATGCAACAATATAATATTTCATAAAAAACCTCGCAATTTTAAAAAATTAATCATAAAAGTATGTAAACTTTACTATAAATTATAACATATTACCATATATAAAAAAATAGAATTATTATCAAAAGATATTTTGTCATTTTAAATAAAAGTAAATATTAAAAATAAAAAAAGATGTAATTATAAGTTTGTACATATAAAAATTGGATTAAAAAATCTATTTAAATTATTATAGTTTATGATATAATGAGTAGGATAGGCTTAGGATGCAATCTAAGCTATAGGGTTAGTATTAAATATTTTTGGATATAGATATGAAAAATGGGAATTTTAGTATATATAATCTGTGAATAAGGGTGAAATTGGATGGAAAGATTGGTAATTAACGGAGGCAAGGCTCTTAAAGGCTCTGTAGAAATAAATGGAGCTAAAAATGCGGCTGTAGCTATTTTACCAGCTACAGTAGTTGCAAGTAAAGGAAAATGTATAATAGATAATATACCTGATATCGAAGACGTTCATTGTTTAGAGCGTATATTAAAGAGTTTAGGGTGTATAGTAAATAAAATAGATAATAACACGTTAGAGATAGATAGTAGTAATGTAAGTAATTTCGATGCATGTACAGATGATGTTAGAAGGATGAGAGCATCTTATTATTTCATAGGTGCATTGTTAACAAGATTTAAGCAAGCAAAGGTACAACTTCCAGGAGGATGTCCTATTGGAGTAAGACCTATAGATCAACATATTAAAGGTTTTGAAGCGTTAGGAGCAGATGTTGTAATTGAACATGGAGCTGTTATATTAAAAGCTGATAAATTAGTAGGTACAAATATATTCTTTGATGTAGTATCAGTTGGTGCAACAATAAATGTTATGATAGCTGCTACTTTAGCAGAA
>NZ_FPBY01000175.1 GCF_900116755.1 Clostridium sp. DSM 8431 | reverse complement strand
CTTCACCGCTAATATAAGCTTCTACTGCTTCTGTTTTTAAGTTAGAAGAATATGATTTATTATGAGGCTTATCATGCAAACTAGATTCCCCAAATAGTTTATATTTTTTAGCCCAAACACGGATTATATTTCCATGATTACTGTTGTATCTTATTCCTAGTTCGGAACATATTTGTTTGGTAGTCTTCCGTCCTGAAAGATAATCCTTAACCGCTTGTATTTTATCTTCAACTGAATATTTAAATTTTCTTCCCATAAAAAAATACCTCCAAAGTAGAGTTTGGTTATTTACCATGTCTACTTTAGAGGTATCATATCAAAACCTTATGGATAATGCAATGGAGACACATAAAAATGTGTCTCCATAAAAAAACTATATATTATTCATTAAATCAAAGAAACTTACCTGGTCACTTTCTTGAAGTCCATTTAAGCATCCAAACTTTCTTAAAAGATTAGTAGCTGCATCCCCAATTTTAGCTCTCTTTTTTAAATTATCAATCGAACTTATTGGAGTTTCTTCATGAACTGCTGCATAGATAGACTCAGCTGCCACATTACCCATACCTGAAATACTGTTTAAAGGAGGTCTTATTGCACCATCCTCAACTTTAAACTTAGTTGCATCTGATTTATATAAATCCATTGGAAGGAATTTAAATCCTCTTTCATACATTTCAAGTACAAGCTCCATATCATCATACATATCCTTATCTCTTGGAGCTGCATCATTACCCATGTTAGTAATTTCTTTCATTTTTTCTATTACTTTTTCTTTTCCATTAATCATATATTCAGCATCAAAGGCTTTTGCTCTTATAGAGAAGTAAGCTGCATAATATGCCTCTGGAATATGAACCTTAAACCATGCAATTCTAAAGGCCATCATTACATAGGCTGCAGCATGGGCCTTAGGGAACATGTACTTAATCTTTTTACAACTTTCAATATACCATTCAGGAACATCATGTTCTCTCATTAAAGCTTCATATTCTGCCCATTTTTCAGGATCTTTTAAGGCCTTCCCCTTACGAACAGTTTCCATTATCTTAAAGGAAGTATCCTTAGGTAATCCCATCTTTATTAGATAAACCATAATATCATCTCTACAACAAACCGCATCACTAATGCTTGTAACTATACCTTGATCAATAAGATCCTTAGCATTTCCAAGCCAAACATCAGTACCATGGGAAAGTCCTGATATACATAAAAGGTCAGCAAATTGCTTTGGCATAGTATCAAGAAGCATTCCTCTTGCAAATTTAGTACCAAACTCAGGAATACCATAAGTTCCAACCTTAGAGTTTATCTGCTCTGGAGTCACTCCTAATGCATCTGTTGAATTAAAAATAGACATAGTTGCCTTATCATCTAAAGGAATCTTCTTAGGATCTACTCCTGTTATATCTTGAAGCATTCTTATTACCGTAGGATCATCATGACCAAGTATATCTAGCTTAAGTAGGTTTTGGTCAATTGAATGGTAATCAAAATGTGTTGTAATTATATCTGATTCTGGATCATCTGCAGGGTGCTGTACAGGACAGAATTCAAAAATTTCTCTTCCTTTTGGTACAACTATAATTCCCCCTGGATGCTGTCCTGTAGTTCTTTTTATTCCTGTACATCCTTTAGCTATTCTTGTAATTTCAGCTTTGTTAATAGATTTACTTCGTTCTTCATAATACTTTTTAACATATCCAAAAGCTGTTTTTTCTGCAATAGTACCTATTGTTCCAGCTTTAAATGTTGTTCCTTTACCAAAGATAACTTCTGTATATCTATGAGCCTTAGCCTGATATTCTCCTGAAAAGTTTAAGTCGATATCTGGTTCCTTATCTCCATTAAACCCTAGGAAAGTTTCAAAAGTAATATCCATCCCATCCTTTTCAAGATCTGTTCCACAAGTTGGACATACTTTATCAGGTAAATCAAATCCGTTACTTACCCCATAATCATTAAAATCTGAATATTTACAATTAGGACATCTATAATGAGGCTGCAGGGCATTAACCTCTGTTATTCCTGTCATATATGCAACTAAAGAAGATCCAACTGATCCTCTCGAACCAACTAAATATCCATCTTCATTAGACTTCCAAACTAGCTTTTGTGCAATTATATACATAACTGAGAATCCATTTTTTATAATAGACTCAAGTTCATGATCTAGTCTTTCCTGTACTATTGAAGGAAGGGGATTTCCGTAAAGTTCATGAGCCTTATCATAAGCTATATCCTTAATTGTTTGTTCACATCCATCAATGTGAGGAGGACATTTTTCATCTGATATTGGACTTATTTGTTCACACATATCAGAAATCTTATTAGTATTAGTTACAACTACTTCATAAGCCTTTTCTTCCCCTAAGTAATCAAATTCTTTAAGCATTTCTTCAGTTGTTCTTAAATATAGAGGTGCTTGTTCATCTGCATCCTTAAATCCTTGACCTGCTTCAAGTATACGTCTATATATTTCATCTTCTGGGTCCATGAAATGAACATCTCCAGTAGCAACAACTAACTTATTTTGTTTTTCAGCTATATTTATAATTGTTCTATTTATTTCTTTTAGATACTCTCTACTCGGAACCTGACCATTTCTAACTAAGAATTCATCATTTCCTATAGGTTGAATTTCAAGATAATCATAGTCTGATGCTATTTTTTCAATTTCTTCATCAGGTTTTCCATCTAAGATTGCCTTGTAAAGCTCACCTTCACAGCAGGCACTTCCTAAAATAAGGCCTTCTGAATACTTCTTAAACATACTCTTTAAAATACGTGGTTTTTTATAGAAATAATCTAAGTGAGAGTATGATACAAGCTTATAAAGATTCTTAAGTCCAGTGTAATCCTTAGCTAAAATAATAGCATGATATGTCTTTAACTTTTTATACTGAACCTTCTTAGATTCTTCAGTACATGCACATTCTTCTATATCTTCTAAAGTTTTAGCTCCTCTTTCTTTAAGCATCTTCATCATAATATTAAATACTTTTACTGTAGTATCAACATCATCTAAAGCTCTATGGGCTACTTCAACCTTTATACCAAGATTTTTAGCTATTCTTCCAAGTTTATAAGTTTTATAATCATAGAAAATATCCTGTGCTAAAGTTAATGTATCAATATAAGTAAAGTCAAAATCATGACCTAGTTCTTTAGCATAGTGCTTTAAAAATCCAATATCAAATTCAGCATTATGAGCAACTAAAACGCTGTCTCCAATAAATTCAAGCATCTTAGGAAATACCTTATCTATTGTTTCAGCATCCTTTACCATTTCATCTGTAATATGTGTTACTTCAACTACTCTTGGTGGAATAGGTTTTTCTGGATTAACAAAAGTGCTAAAGCTGTCTATCACTTTTCCATCTTTAACCTTCATTATTCCTATTTCAGTTATCTTTTCTAACTTAGGTGAAAAACCAGTAGTTTCAAGGTCAAGTACACAATAAGTTGTATCTATGCTTTGTCCTTTAATATTTCTTACTGAAGGTAATTTATCTGGTGCTAAATATGCTTCAACTCCATAAATAACCTTCATATCAGGATTATTTCTTCCTAAAAGTTTATGAGCTTCTGGGAAGGATTGCACAACTCCATGGTCAGTAATTGCTATAGACTTCATTCCCCAACTCTTAGCTCTCTTAATAAGATCTGCAGCACTTGTCATGGCATCCATTTGACTCATCTTAGTATGCATATGAAGTTCTACTCTCTTAATTTCTGCATTATCTTGTCTTATAGATCTTTGTAATCCATTAGTTTCAATTATAGTATTCGCCATAACCTCAACTTCATTACTAAAGTTACTATAACTTGCATTACCACATAACCTTACACCTTTGGCTTTCTTTAATCTTCCTACAACCTCTTCTGATTGTTCAGGTTTTAAGAAAGACTTGCAACCTATAGAACTTGAACCATCATATAAGTCAAAAGAAGCTAAAATCTTTCCACTTCTAAGCTCCTTTGTTTCTAAATTTGATATTTCACCATCAATACAAACTCTTCCTTCATAAGGACCAATATCAACTATTTTTATAACAGGTTCTTTTATACTTCCACTTCTTCCTAATATAAGAAGCTTACTATCTACCTTTCCATAGGATTTTTTAACTTTTTCATTATTAGAAATAACCTTAGGTTTATAAGTATCAGTTTGAGGTTTTGCTGTCTTTTTATCAGGCATGGATGTTTTTATTTCCTGCTGAACATTCATCATAGCTTGAATACTTCTCTCTTTATTAATTCTCATTAATTCCTCAGCAGTTATGTCATCAATGAAATTAATTTTGTAAGTTTTTCTATACAGCTTTTTAATCTCATCCCTGATTTCAATATCATATTTTAAGTCTCTAAAAATATCCGAAACACCCATTTTAAATTTTAAATCAATATGCTTTTCATTAATATCATATTCACAATTATTAATGGCAGCTTTTAAAAAAGGATGTTTATATGAAAGCATAGTAAGTATATTTAGAAGTTCTTCTTCTAGAGGCCTTACTTTTGCGCCTTCATTATATTTAATAAATATTCTTGAGTCATTTAATAAAAATCGTGCCTTTATGAAATTATTTAAATCTTCAATTTCCTGTAATTCTATATAATCATCGGAACTAATCTCCATTTCCATAATACGGCTTCGCTTTTTTACTTTTACATTCTCTACTAAAGCAGAAGCAATGCTTCCCTTTAGCTTATAGTCACTAAAAACTTCCCCGACTTTTTTCATTATATTTAAACCTTCCTTAAAAGATTTTTGCACCTTTTTAGATGCAACATTTATTATATAATTAATCACATAATCTGTCACACATAAATTTTTAACATATATTACATGATAAGTGACAGCCCAAATTTTATATTTGGCTGCTGGAACTTACTCAGCGAACGAATGTGAGTCGAGTTTCCTTTTCCTCAGCCTAAATTTTATATTTGGCTCTGCTGGAACTTACTCAGGTATTTTATACTTTGCTATACGCAAAAAACAGCAGCCCTATAGGGTTACTGCTATTTTTTTCAACCTTTTTTCATATTCTTCTATCTTTTCTATATCATTAACTGCTCTAAAATATTCAAGTCTATATGCGATAACTTTTTCATTATAAGGAGCATAGCCTTCAAGTTTTTCAAGGAAACTAACCCACTCTGTATTACCTTCACTAATCATATTTAAAAATATTTTTTCAAGATAATTTACTGCTTCATTTTTATCTTCTTCATAAAAGTTTTTAATAAATATTATTATTTCTTCGTACTTTTTTGTATACTCATCAGAAAGACTTTGAACTAAAAGTGTAATCTTATCTTTTTCAGAAATACCTTCCTTATTAATTTTTTCTTTAAGATTATAAGCACTCTTATAAAGTTCAGCTAAAACTTTACGATTTTTTGCTATTTCTTTATAAGTAAGAATATTACATATATCATCTAAAACTTTGCAAGACACAAATGGTTTTGCTATTTCATTTAAATATTTAATATATTCCTCATCATTTGCTAAATCATCATTTAAAATTTGTGACACCCTTAAAGCTGATATCTTATCATGAACTCTTTCTGAATTATCATTAAATAAAATATCCTGAAGCTCAATTGAAGCTTCTTCATAAAAGTATTTTTGATAATGAACTCCATTTAAATTATCCCAGTATCTTTCATCAGTTATAAAATACTTAGTTAAGTCTATAATATATGGATTAACCTTACTTATAATATACTCTTCTAATTTTTTAACCTTCTCATTATATTCATATTTTGCATGAAATGGCTTTCTAAATGTATCTGGTATTTCTTTAACATGTAGATTCTTATCTATATAAAATTTACATGCATGAAATCTATTTAAAATGATATGGTTACTATCAAACTTTTTTAATATCTCATTAAAAAATAAATCTATATATGGATACCATAAAAATTCTGGAACATCCATAAAATTAACATTACCAATTTTGCCCTCATATTTTCTATATAGTTCTGTATTATAAAACTCATAAGCACAATTACTGAAGGTTGTATTTTCATAAACGGAAACAGCTAAAGTTAAATCATGAAAATCTATTAATAAATAGTCTGCCTTTCCATTCATAATCATAGGAAGTGTATCTTTATTTATACCTTGTTTTAATGATTTTATTCTATCTGGAGCATATAATTCTTCTTCCTTTATACTCTCAATTTCTTCTCTAGCAAAAGGCGACGGCATCATAGAACTTACAATATTATTTTTATCAAAAAAATATTCTAGCTTTATATCTTTATTTACTACACCTTTCTTCTTATAATCTCCATCTAAAAGGATCATCCTCGAAATACATGATCCTAGTATATCTAATGTTACTGATTTCATATTTATTTTCCTCTCTTTTTCCCTTAAGTTAAAATTAAATTTAATAAACCCTCTTTTAAAGATAATTATACCATTTTTTTATTCATTATCAATTTTTCATTAAAAAATCGAGTAGGAGGTAATCAATTATTTTGATTACCGACCTCTCACACCACCGTACGTACAATGTCGTCAACTTAAGAATAAAATAAAAAATATAAAAAAAAGCTTGACAATAGAGAAAAAATTTGCAGCCTCGCTATAGAGAAATAAATTTATAGCGAGGTTTAATATTATGAAAAATACTGCATTATTATCTGCAATTTTGAAAGATACAAACAATTTAATTACTTCGAGTGAATTTAAAGAAGCTTACAGTTTAGGTAATTCATTTTCAAGAAATAGAAAATTATCATTTTCTAATGCTGTCTTTTTTATTTGCTCCGCATTACGTAAATCTATATCTTCTGAAATTAATAATTTTATTGAAGATCATAAATATTTAAATTTTCC
>NZ_FPBY01000169.1 GCF_900116755.1 Clostridium sp. DSM 8431 | reverse complement strand
CTACCTGATGGAATGATACGCTTTTTTACGGGTATAGGTTCTTTAAAACCTCCCAGGGGGGGTACATCTATCTTCTATTCAGGAGTATTATACTAAACTATATTAAATTTGGTTAGATTCCTTTTGGAATTTAAATAAAAAACTATTTTAAATTATGAAATGCGTATTTCCCTATCGGGGCGTAAGCAAAGTAATAGATAAGAAAATTAATATCAATTTAGACATGTAATGTTCGTTAGAATAGTAAATAGTTTTCTATCAAATGTTACAACTAGATTATACAAGGGGGTATTTATGATGAATTTTAATGGAACAGAAACAATTGTTACTGAAAGATTAGTACTTAGAAAAGTAGAAATTAATGATGCAGAGGATATGTTTTATAATTGGGCATCTGATAAGGAAGTCACTAAAAATCTAACATGGCCTGCTCATAATAGTATTGAAGTAAGTAAAAAGGTTATTAGTATGTGGCTGGAGGATTATAAGAAGCAAGACAACTATCAGTGGGGAATTGAACTAAAAGATACAGGAAAACTTATTGGCTGTATATCTGTAGTTTCAATTAATGAATCAATTGAGGAAGCAGCACTTGGATATTGTATTGGAAAGAAGTTTTGGAATAAGGGAATTATGACAGAGGCCCTAAAAGCTGTTATAGATTACCTTTTTAAAAAAGTAGGATTCAATAGGATAGAAGCTTATCATAACATAGATAATATAGCATCAGGAAAGGTAATGATTAAGGCAGGAATGCAGTATGAAGGCATAAGAAGAGCTGGATGTAAAGATAATAATGGAAGATATGTTGATGTTAAAGTATATTCTATTTTAAAAGATGAAATAGAATGTTAGTTAATGAAATTTTTATAGCTGCTTTTAAATATGCGAGAAATGACAAAATTCTTAAAAAGTGAAATTATTGTAAAATTAAAAGACCTTCTTTATCTTAAGGTAAAGAAGGTCTTTTAGTATACTAAAAATGTATTTCATAATTTATTGTGGGAATGAAATTTGATTTTTATCAAAAAATTAAGACATAATAACAAAAAAAATATCTTAAATTTAATTCACTATTTATAGGAATAGATAGAATTAATATATAGCAGTTTAAGATAATTTTATTGATTTGAAAAGATCTAAAACAGTTTAAATTCACATTTAGGGAGAATGATAATATTGTTTACGCCGTGCTGTAAACAATATTTATATAAATTATCTTAATTATATATGGGAATACTGCTAACTTAAGATATTTAATTTGTAACTATCATAATGAATAAGAAATAAGTTAACTCTTATTTACAAATAAATTATATCTATATTTTTCATATATAAAAACATTAAAAATTTAAGTAAATAATCATTAAATTTTAGATATATGTATGTGGAAAAGATAAGTAAATTTTGAAAAGGTTTTAAAACCAATTAAAAAAACTTGCAAAAGATATAGAAGTAGTATATAATTATAAATGAAATATGAAAGATTAATAACAGTATAACATTCTCTTAATTTTTAGAGACGTTTATATTTTAGTCTTTTAAAATTAGGAGGAATTAAATATGACAGATAAGACTGTAGTATGTAAAGATTGTGGAGAAGAATTCGTATTCACAGTAGGAGAACAGGAATTCTACAAAGAAAAAGGATTCGATAACGATCCAGTTAGATGCCCAGCTTGTAGAAAAGCTAAGAAGGCTGCACAAAACAATAGAAGATAATTGAATTTTAAAGCTACAGTGTATTCTGTAGCTTTTTTTGATATATAAAAGTATAAAATTTTTTGATAGTGGTATCTATTTATTACAAATTTTCTATGATGTAAGTCCTTATTTAATCCATTCTATTTTCGTTAATTTTGTAGTAATTTCATTTCTTCTTTCATTAAGTAGAGGAACAAGTTTATCTTTTTCTGTATGATCGTATTTAAAGCCACACTTATCTTGAACTCTTTTAGATTTTTTATTTCCTTCATAGTAACCACACCATAAGGTAAGAAGTTTCAAATCCTGGAATGCATATCTTATTATTTCTTTAACAGCTTCAGGCATTAACCCTTGTCCCCAGTAGGTTTCAGCAATCCAGTATCCAATTTCTCCTTCCTCATTATTTTTAGCTAAGCTACTTTTTTTACCTATCAAAATTCCAATGCTACCAATTGCTTTATTTGTTTCTTTAAGGATAATAGCATAGTTAATATTTTTACTTAAAACATTTTTAATAACTTCAAGACTTTCTTCTACATTTTTATGTGGAGGAAAGCCTGCTGTGGGACCGACATTTGGGTTTTTAGCATGCTCATATAAATCCTTTGAATCCTCTTCTCTCCAAGGACGTAAAATAAGACGTTCTGTTTTTAAAATCATAATACTTTCTCCTTTCTAATATATCTTTCTATTGTAACAGATAATATATAATTTTTGTTTAAATATACCATAAAAGACACTGTTGATATTTACAAATTAATTAGAACAAGTTAAAAATTCAATATATTGACATAGGAATTTTGTGAATTTATAATTAGTTAGGAATCTAACTAATATATAAAGGAGGAAAGATGAATAAAGAAGTGTATATAGGCCAAAGGGTAGTTTGTCTTGCAAGGCAAGTTGATAGAGCTATCGGGAAAGAAATAAGTGAGTATAGTATAAGCACTATACAGGCAAAAATCATCAGTTATCTTTTTTACCAAACAAAGGAATGCACAAAGGATATATTTCAAAAGGATATAGAAGAAAACTTTGGAATAAGAAGATCCTCAGTAAGTAGTGTATTAGATAAATTAGAAGAAAATAAGTTTATTGAAAGAAAGAGCTGTGAAAAAGATGCAAGGCTTAAGAAGATTGAATTAACTACAGAAGGTGTAGAGATGTGTAAGTTAATAAGAAATTCTATTTACAAAATTGAGGAATCTTTAGAGGATTCTTTAAGTAGTGCTGAGTTAAATTTCTTTTTAGATATTATAAACAGATTATCATCTAAAATAGATAATTAATAAATAAATATTAGTTAGAAATCTAACATAAAGAAAAGGGGGCATTTTATGATAAAAAAGATTTCGCGTTATATAGGTGAATTTAAAAAAGATACTATTTTAACGCCGCTATTAGTTGCTTTAGAAGTATTTGCAGAAGTTATTATTCCACTTCTTATGGCTAAAATTATTGATGTTGGAGTTGCAAATGGTGATATTGCTTATGTAACAAAGGTTGGACTAATAATGCTTTTAGTTTCTTTTGCATCTCTTGCATTTGGAGTTTCTTCAGGTATATATGGAGCAAGGGCCTCAGCAGGGTTTGCAAGAAATATAAGAAAAGAAATGTATTATAAAATTCAGGATTATTCTTTTTCTAATATTGATAAGTATTCAACAGCAGGACTTATAACAAGACTTACAACAGATGTTACAAATGTGCAAAATGCATTTCAAATGCTTATTAGAGGATTTGCAAGAGCACCTATTATGATGTTCTCAGCTATTTTTATGTGTTTTTATATAAATGCAAAAATGGCTTTAATATTTGTTGGAGCAATTATATTTTTAGGTTTTGCTCTTTATTATTTTATGACAAAGGCTCATCCATACTTTAAAAGTGTATTTGAAAAGTATGATGAATTAAATGGCAGCGTACAGGAAAATCTTAATGCTATGAGAGTTGTTAAAGCTTATGTACGTGAAGATTACGAAGTTAATAAATTTCATAAAGCTTCAAAGGTTGTTTATGATTTCTTTTTAAAGGCAGAAAAAATAGTTGTATGTAATATGCCTCTTATGCAGTTTACTATGTATGCATGTATAATGCTTTTATCTTGGTTTGGAGCTAAGATGATTGTTAAGGGAGATATGACAACTGGAGAACTTATGAGTCTTTTCACTTATTCAACTAACATATTAATGAGTTTAATGATTCTTTCTATGATGATGATTATGGTTATTATGGCTAGATCTTCAGCAGAAAGAATTTTAGAAGTAATTGAAGAGGAAAGTGACCTTACAAATAATGAAAAGGCTATTAAAGAAGTTAAGAATGGTAAGATTGAATTTAAAGATGTTAACTTCAGCTATGCAAAGGATGAAAATAAATTAAATTTACAAAATATAAATCTTACAATTAATTCAGGAGAAACTATAGGAATTATAGGAGGTACAGGAAGTGCTAAATCCAGTCTTGTACAGCTTATTCCAAGACTTTATGATGTTACATCAGGAAGTGTAAAGGTTTCAGATATAGATGTAAGAGATTACGATATTGAATCCTTAAGAAATGATGTTTCTATGGTTCTTCAAAAGAATGTATTATTCTCAGGAACTATTAAAGAAAACTTAAGATGGGGAGATAAAGAGGCAACAGATGAAGAAGTAATTAATGCATGTAAGTCATCGCAATCTTCAGAATTTGTAGAAAAGTTCCCTGATAAATATGATACCTTTATTGAACAGGGTGGAAGTAATGTATCAGGAGGTCAAAAGCAAAGATTATGTATTGCAAGAGCGCTTTTAAAGAAGCCTAAAATTTTAATATTAGATGATTCAACTAGTGCTGTTGATACTAAAACTGATGCTTTAATTAGAAAGGCATTTAAAGAAGATATTCCAGATACAACTAAGATTATTATTGCTCAGCGTATTTCATCAGTTATGGATGCAGACAAAATAATAGTATTAAATGATGGTGTAATTGATGGCTTTGGAAATCATGAAGAACTTTTAAAGAGTAATAAAATCTATCAGGAAGTATATTATTCACAAGAAAAGGGGGCAAAGGAAGATGAGTGCAGCAAAAGGGACGCCTAGAGATCCAAGGGGAAGAGCACCAGTTGGAGCTTTTAAATTTAAGGACAGTAAGGAAACTATAAAAAGATTATTAAAGTATGTAATAGACAGTTATAAAACACAGCTTTTTATTGTATTTATCTGTATCATTATTAGTGCCCTTGCCAATGTAGTTGGAACTTTATTTTTAAAAAGTCTTATTGATGATTATATTGTTCCAATGCATGGACAGGCGAGCCCTGATTTTGGTCCATTAATTAAGGCACTTTTATATATGGCAGTTATTTATTTAATAGGTGTAGGTTCTGCTTATTTATTTAGTTATATTATGATTTTTGTATCCCAAGGTTCTCTAAAGAAAATAAGAGATGATATGTTTACTCACATGGAGTATCTTCCAGTAAAGTTTTTTGATACTCATGCTCATGGAGATATTATGAGTTTATATACAAATGATACAGATACCTTAAGACAAATGATAAGTCAGAGTTTGCCACAGCTTTTTTCAGCTATTATTACAGTAGTAAGTGTTTTTATTTCCATGATTGCTTTAAGTATTCCATTAACTATTGTAGAAGTATTTATGGTTATTATAATCTCTAAAGTTACAAAGTACATTGGAGGAAAAAGTGGTAAATACTTTGGAATGCAGCAAAGAGATTTAGGAAAGCTTAATGGTTTTATTGAAGAAATGATAGAGGGACAAAAGGTTGTAAAAGTATTTTGTCATGAAGAAGAATCTAAGAAAAAGTTTGATGAAGTTAATGATGCCTTATTCCATAGTGCAGATAATGCTAATAAATATGCTAATATTTTAATGCCTATAATGGGTAACTTAGGATATATAAATTATGTTTTAATTGCAGTTTTTGGATCAGTTCTTGCTATAAATGGTATTGGAGGATTTACTCTTGGATGCATTGCTTCTTTCTTGCAGCTTACAAGAACTTTTTCACAAACAGTAAATCAAATGTCTCAGCAAATAAACTTTATAGTTATGGCCCTTGCTGGTGCTGAAAGAATATTTAAGCTTCTTGATGAAAAGGTAGAAACTGATGAAGGATATGTTTCTTTAGTTAATGCTGAAATTGATGAAGAAGGAAATATTAAAGAAGTAGAAGAGCATACAGGAGTATGGGCTTGGAAGCATCCTCATGGAGATGGAAGTTTAACTTATACAAAGATGCAGGGAAATGTAGTTTTTGATGATATTGACTTTGGATACAATGATAAAAAGATAGTTCTTCATAACATCCACATGTTTGCAAAAGAAGGTCAAAAGATAGCCTTTGTTGGATCTACAGGAGCAGGTAAAACTACTATAACTAATCTTATTAATAGATTCTATGATATTCAGGATGGAAAGATAAGATATGATGGAATTAATATCAATAAAATTAAAAAGCCTGATCTTAGAAGATCCCTTGGAATAGTTCTTCAAGATACTCATCTATTTACAGGAACTATTGCTGACAATATTAGATATGGAAAGCTTGATGCTACAGATGAAGAGGTAATAAGTGCAGGAAAACTTGCTAATGCTGATATTTTCATAAAGCATCTTCCAAAGGGCTATGATACTATGATTACAGGAGATGGAGCTAATCTTTCACAAGGACAAAGACAGCTTTTAGCTATTGCAAGAGCAGCAATCTTAGATCCGCCAGTTTTAATACTTGATGAAGCAACTTCAAGTATTGATACAAGAACAGAAGCTATTGTTCAGGAAGGTATGGATAAGCTTATGGAGGGAAGAACTGTTTTTGTAATTGCTCATAGACTTTCAACTGTTAAAAATTCAGATGTCATTATGGTGCTAGAAGATGGAAATATTATTGAAAGAGGAAATCATAAAAGCTTAATTAAGGAAAAAGGAAAATATTATCAACTTTATACAGGAGCTTTTGAACTTTCATAGTATTCTGTTTTAATTAAATATTGGTTGTTAATAAGCTTATAATTAATATTGAATAACTAAGTATGATTGATTAGCAATAGAAAAACTGATGGGGAATAACCTATCAGTTTTTTGTTCGCCCAGCATGTTTGCTGAGCCGGCAGGCTGAAAGAAGCCTGCGTCGCCGTCCCGATAGGAAGACAACTCGAATGCAAGTGCGTTATTGGCAACGATAAGGTATGAAGGAAGCGCTAGAGGACATATGGAACATAACGCAAGTAAACCAAGTATTGGCTTATAAAGTGGATAACCTTGCAAAAAGTAGGAAAGTCCAAAGTTCGGTAGTTACTTTATAAGTTTTTATGGATGTGTTCATATGGGGCAGGCAAGCTTAACTGGGGAAGCCTTATATTATCTCAT
>NZ_FPBY01000131.1 GCF_900116755.1 Clostridium sp. DSM 8431 | reverse complement strand
TCTTTATATTTAGATTCAACACCCCATCTTAAGAAGTAAAGCTCTTTAAACTTTAAAGGTGTAATGGTATCATCATAGATATTAGTTACTAAAGTTTCCGTCACTTCATCTGAAAGTTTAACTTTTATTACTCTTATCTTTTTTATCTCTCCTTTTACTTTATATTTTAAAATGGAATCAGAAGATTTTACTGATTGTGCAAGTTTAAAAGATGTTGATACTCGCATTAAAAATAGCAATTCCTTGGAATTTAAATGATCAAACATATCATATGAAGGATAGTCCCTATCAAAAATAATAATACTTTTTTGAGAGCAGAAAGTATTACCTATGTTTCTATGTGTTGTTTTGCAATAAGTCTTTCACTTGTTTTAAATTTAGTAATCCTAGCATCTACAACAATATCATTTAGTACATCGTATAATGCTGACGCTGTTGCAACAGCTGTTTTGGTAGTATTTTGATTACTACTTAATCCAAAGTATTCTCCACATTCTTTTGTATCTGGTACTTGCAGTGAAGTTCCATCTACAGCTGAAATATTAAATCCATTCCAAGTAGCTAAATTTTTATTTAAACTATAATATCTATCAACAAAAAGTCTGCATAACTCTGCAAATGCCTCTGAGGATATATTTTGTCTTGCTTTAGAAAATGCCTGATTTGTTATTGATGAAAATTTTAAATATCTATGATCTTCAATAAAATTATTAATTTTAGAAGATATAGATTTACGTAATGCAGAGCAAATAAAGAAGACAGCATTAGAAAATGATAATTTTCTATTTCTTGAAAATGAATTGCCTAAACTGTAAGCTTCTTTAAATTCACTTGAAGTAATTAAGTTGTTTGTATCTTTCAAAATTACAGATAACAATGTAGTATTTTTCATAATATTAAACCTCGCTATAAATTTATTCATCTATAGCGAGGCTGCAATTTTTTCTTCTATTGTCAAGCTTTTTTATAATTTTTTTCTTAAGTTGACGACATTGTGCGTTCGCGCAGTAGGTTTAAGTAGCGAAATAAAAAAATTGGTTTGTCATTTAAAGAGAAGATTATAAATATGGTTGCTAATAATGCATTTATTTTAAAGAAATTTAAAAAATCTATTAGATATTTTTATGATAGAACAATAGAAAGTAAAGCTGCACTTAATATAGATTAAACTAAAAAATTAAGAAGTGATAATTATTAGGATAGGCAAATGCCTATCCTATTTTATATAAAAAGTTTTATGTATTCAATTAAATTGTTATTTTTATTATATTTGGATAAGTTGAGGGTTCAAATTTTTATTTAAACATTTAAAATGAAATATTTTTTTTTATATGGATAAAATAATATAATCAACTAAAATATATGGTAAATATGTATCAAACTACTAAATTATTTTGAATTTTCTTAGAATGGAGATATAAAAAATAATAAATATGAAATAGGAGATGAATAATGTGAAAATAGGATTACTATTCCCCGGGCAGGGAATAAAAAAGTTTGATTTAATCAAAAACTTATATAGCGAATGCAGCATAGTGAGAGAGGTATTTACTGAAGCAAATGAAGTTTTAGATATGGATATTAAAGAAATATGCATTAATGGTTCCAAGGAAGAATTGAAAAATACTACTAATAGTCAGCCTATAATTTTAACTATAAGTTATGCTATGTATAAGACATATTTGGAGTAAATTAGAATTAAGCTGGTTATCTCAGCAGGACATAGTCTTGGTGAGTATTGTGCATTGACTTGTGCAGGTACATTAGATTTTGTTAATGCTTTAAAGCTTGTAAAGGTAAGAGCAAAGCTTATGCAGGAATGCAATAATAGTATGAGCGGAGGAATGACTGCGGTAAAGGGATTAGAAGAAGGTTTACTAAGAAAAATTTGTTTTGATATAAGGGGAGATAAAGTCCTTGATATAGCCTGTTATAATTCTCCAAAACAGATGGTTGTTTCAGGAAATTTGGATCTAATGGATACATTAGCAAAAGAGGCAGCAAAATACGGAGGCAAAACAGTAATGTTACAAGTAATCGGTGCATTCCATTCTAAACTAATGGCTCAAGCAGGTAATTTGTTTAGTGACGAATTAAGAAAAGTAGAGTTCAAGGATTTTGAATATGATGTTATATCAAGTATTACAGATGAGGTTTATAAATCTAAAGATGAAATAAGAAAAAATCTTGTGGAGCAGTTTCTTAAACCTGTTAAGTGGTGCAATGTTATTAATAACATTAAGGAATATAATGTGGATTCATATATCGAAATGAATTTAAGTCGAGTAATGAGGAAGCTTATAAAAGAAAATTTAAATCAAAGAAATGTTTTAAGCTTTAGTGATGAGTCAGAGTTAGAAAAAATAAAAAATTATATATTAACTAAAGTGTAGGGTAAAAAATTATGACTGAATATTGAAAAAGAAGCTATATATATGTGTTAAAATATGGTGTATATGTTAAAAAAATCAGATTAATGTATTGGAGGGGAAAATGAATAAAATAGTATTAAATAAAGAAATTATAACACTGCAGGATCTTCTCATAGATGTTAGTTCTCAAATAGATAAAGGAGTTATCATTGTTAATGGAGATGAAAAAGACAAACTTTATTCCTATTCAAATTTATATAGGGATGCTAGGAGGTTTTCATCATATTTAAGAGCTTTAGGAATGAAGCCTGACGATGAGTTAATTGTTACTACTGTTAATATTAAAGAATTTTTAATTTGTTTTTGGGGAGGAATTTTGAGTGGGATAATAGTTGTTCCAGTTCCATACACAGTTGAAGATGACTCTGGGCAAAGGATAAATAATATATGGAAAAAGTTAAATAACCCAAAGATTGTAACTACAGATGAAATGATAGATTTTTTATTAAGTTATTGTGATGAAGAAATTAGCAAAGAAATAAAAGAAAATAACATAAAGTTTGCTGATTACTTGAAGGTTGATATTGATGATGTAGAGTATAAAGTTTCACCTGATAAAATTGCTTTTGTACAGTTTTCTTCAGGGTCAACGGGTAACCCAAAAGGTGTAATTTTAACACATAAAGGTTTAATAGAAAATGTTAAGGCAATAATCAGCAGTTTAGGTGATGTTATTACAGAAGGATTAAATAGTTTATCATGGCTGCCCCTTACTCATGATATGGGGCTTATTGGTTTTCATTTAGCACCTTTATATTGCAGGATTACTCATGTATTAATGTCACCTATTTGTTTTATGAGAAATCCTAATATGTGGTTAGAAAAGATTTGTGAATATAAGAGTACTGTTATTAATTCTCCAAACTTTGGCTATAATTATTTGTTAAAAAACTTCGATAAGAATCTTCCGCTAGATTTAAGCAGTGTACGAGTGATTTTTAATGGAGCAGAACCCATAAGCTATGATTTATGTCAGAAGTTCTTAGGTGTTATGGCAGAAAAAAAATTAAGAAGCAATGTTATTTTTCCTGTCTATGGGATGGCAGAAGCTTCACTGGCGATAACATTTCCGGAGGTAGAAAAGGAAATAGAATGTGTACATGTTGATAGAAACCATTTGAGTATAGGTGATAAGATAAAAGTTTTAGAGGATAATACATCAAATTTAGCAGTTACATTTGTTAAACTTGGACAAGGTGTTGGAAGCTGCAGGTACAGGCTAAAAAATGATAAAGATGAAATATTAACAGATAATTATGTTGGTATGATTGAGATTTCTGGAGAAAATGTTACATCAGGATATTATAACGACGAAAAATTAACAAAAGAATTTTATACAGATGATGGATGGTATAAAACTGGTGATGTAGGATTTGAGTATGAGAATAATCTTATAGTTGTGGGCAGAGTTAAAGATATATGTATTATAAATGGAATTAACTACTATACAAATGATATAGAAAATATTGTAGCTAAATGTATACACATTGACCAGTCAAGGGTAATTGCAGTAAGTACAATAGATTATAAGAAAAATACAGATTACTTATTAGTGTTTATTTTATACGGAGGTGACTTAAGTGGTTTCCTTAAAATTAAAAAGGAAGTTGAAAAGTTAATAAAAATTTCTTTTGGATGTGATGTTAATATTTTACCAATCAAAGAAATACCTAAAACTGTTAGTGGAAAGGTCCGTAGATTTTCATTAAAGAATCAGTTTGAAAAAGGAGAGTTTAAAGAAGTAATAGAAGAGCTAAAGGAAACTCTTAAAAAGGTACCTGAAGAAAAACTAGAAGCAGATTTACTTACAAAGACTGAAAGTAAATTGATTGAAATTTTTGAAAGAGAATTTTCAGGATTAGATATAAGTATATATGATAACTTTACAAAGTATGGAATTAGTTCTTTGAAGTTAACTAATATTTTAAACTCTATAAAAAAGGAACTTCCAGAGAGTGATTTTGATATTTCTCTTTTGTATAAGTATCAGACAATAAAAGATATTGCAGAATATATTGATTCTAATGATAATAATCAAGAAAATGACAGTATTGATGACCTTGATTTAATTCTTAAAAATATGTAAAAGTAAATCTTATTAAGGAGATTACGTATGTTTATTAAATATTTATTAAAGAATATTGCTGAGAAAAAAAGCAGATTTATATTAGTTGTTTTGTCAATAGCCATTACGTCAGCATTAGTATATATTTTGCTGGCATCTAATAGTGTAGTTCAATCTGATGCAATGAGAAGTTTAAATGCTCAATATGGTGATACTGATTTAATAGTAAATTCATCTGATTATGAAAATAATTATTTTATTGATGACTCCATAACAAATGATAATATTGATGAAAGTGTCAGGTTATGCTGCATTGAAGGTGAATACGAATATGATACTGTTAAACATAAAGTATCATTAATTGGTATTGATGATGATGACTTAGGAAAATTAGTTGAGTATAAAGTAATTGATAACGAGGATGTAGATGGAGTTGGTATAACAATTTCAGAATTTACAAGTGATAAATATAATCTTGGACTTGGAGATAAAGTTAAAGAAACGATTAATGGGGAAGAATATGAATTTACAGTTTCAACAATAGCTGATAATACTGGATTCTTATATGATGAGACAAGCGGATTAAAAATGTTAGTAAATAGAAGTGATCTTAAAGATCTTCTAAAGATAAATAAAGATACTAATATAGTTTATGTGAAGTTAGTAGATAACAGCAGGGATAAAAGCGATGAGACAATGGGAGAACTTGAAGACCAATATGAAAACTTAAAGTTTGCAAAGGTTGATACATCATTAATTGCTGATTCACTTAATGCAAACTTAACTATTCCACTATTAATTGTGCTGGTTGTTGGATGCATTATGAGTATACTAATAATTTATACAACTACTAATATTGTTGTTTTAGAGAGACTTCCTGTAATAGGAACCTTTTTAAGCATTGGTATGTCACAGTGGAAAATAATATTTACATTATTATGTGAAGCACTAGTTCAAGGTGTAATTGGAGGTATTTTAGGGTTTGTAATTGGAATATACAGTGCACAGATAATTTCCTTAGGCTTTCCAAAGAACTTTTTAGAAATGCTGAGTGAAGTAAATGTATATTACTCTTATGGAATACTTAGTGTAGCTTTTGGTGTTATATTATCTTTCTTCTCAGTATTTGCTTCAGTAAGTAAGATTAAGTCATTTTCAATAAAAGAAATTATTTTAAACCTTACAACAAAGACAGCAAAGAAACACAGCTTAATGATTAAGATTATAAGAGCATTAATTCCAGTAGCTTTAATAATAGCAGCTTTATTATGTGATGGCATTATTAGAAGCGTATCAATAATTTTATGTTCAGTTATAGTTTTAATTATGTATCTTGAAGATATATTAAGAGTTTTCGCAGAAAAATGTATTAGAAGAATTAAATATAAGATGCCT
This sequence comes from Clostridium sp. DSM 8431, assembly GCF_900116755.1. GTDB lineage: Bacteria > Bacillota > Clostridia > Clostridiales > Clostridiaceae > Clostridium. The sequence goes on along the minus strand of NZ_FPBY01000131.1, from coordinate 3,334 downwards.
TTATTGTATGTAGCATTAAAAAATGTCTGCAGTTTAAAGATGCTAATTAATAATATGAAGTTAATAATTATTACTTTAGCATTAATCACAATGATTGGAACTATATCAGGTTCAGTAATAAAAGGTTTTAATCAGCTGTTAACAGAGTTCCATTCTGATGTGTCAATTATATTAGATAAAGACAGCCCTGATGTATGTAATTATGTTGAGAATGATGATGAAATAGCAAACTATTATTATTTTCTTGATATGGAGAATGTAGAGATTGCAGGAAGCAAAGAAAAAATAAGCAGTGTACAGGGTATAGAAAATGAGAAGTACAGTAAGTTTAATACCTACTTCACTTATATTGGCGGAACTGAAATTTTAGATGATCTTGATGGCGATGATAGAAATATAGTCATATCACAATCTATATTAACTAAATTAAATAAAAAGGTTGGAGATACAATAACTTTAAAAGCTAAAAATGGAGACAAATTCGATTATAAAATAACTGGTGCTGTAAATGCTAAGTTATCGTATGTTGGATCTGTAGCATTAATTAGTGATGAAAATGCAAGAGATGATTTTGGAATTAATTATATAGACACTATTTGTGTAAAGCTTAAAGATGATGTAGACATTGATGGTTATTATGAAAAACTTTCAAAGAGTGAGGTTTCAAAGGATATTGATAATATTTCTTTAGACTATATAAAAAATCAAAAAGACTTAAAGATGACAGAGTCTTTCTTAAAGATAATAAACAGTGTATCTATGATTACCATAGTATTAGCAGTGTTAGGTATTTTGAATAATAATCTAATATGCTTTATACAAAGACGTAAAACATTAGCAACACTGGATTCCATAGGTGTCAGTGTTAGAGAAAGAAAAGTAATATTGCTGTTAGAAAGTGTATTTATGTCATTAATATGTATTTTAGTAAGCAGCATACTTTACTATATTGCTATTTCTAATATCCAGGGAATATTGACTTATATAGGCGTTTATATTGACTTAAGTTACGATATGGTAAAATTTACTCAGTACTCATTGCTTGTAGTTTTGGAAGTATTACTATCAGGTGGAGTAATTGTAGGAAAAGTAAATAAATTATCTATAATTGAAGAGTTAAAATATGAGTAAAAAGTGGAGGGAAAATGAGTAAGATAGCTATTAAAGTTGAGAATTTAAAAAAGGAATTTAAAGTCGGAAATGAAAATATTCCAGTTATTAAGAACTTAAATTTTGAAATAGAAGATGGTGATTTTGTTTCAATTATGGGACCATCAGGATGTGGAAAATCAACTCTTTTATATATGCTTGGAGCTTTAGATAAACCTACAAGTGGTGATATCTACATTTATGGAAAGAACTATAAAGATATGTCGAATAAAGATCTGACACTTATGAAGAGAAGAGATGTTGGTTTCATATTTCAGTTTTATAATTTAGTTCCTAATTTATCTGTAGAAGATAATATTTTGTTGCCACTATTAGTTGATAAGAAAAATATTAAAAAATATGAAAAGAAGTATAAAGAAATTCTTGAGCTTACTGAGATATCTAATAAGGTAAAAATGATACCAAGGGAGTTATCAGGAGGACAGCAGCAGAGAGTTGCAATAGCTAGGGCTTTAATGATTGAACCCAAAATATTATTTGCAGATGAACCCATTGGAAACTTAGACGTAAAAACAGGGCAAAAAATAATGAAACTTTTTGTGGAAATTAACAAGGATTTAAAAACAACAGTAGTTCAGGTAACCCATTCACCAGAGTCGTCTGAATATGGAAAAAGCTTAATAAGGCTGTTGGATGGAAATATAATTGAAAAAAAATCATTAATAATAAAATAGTGTATTTTAATAAGAGAGTACTAAATAAAAAAGTGCTCTCTTTAAGAGGAGAAGTATGAAAAAGAAGGGTGTCAGCAGGAACTTTTTAGTTAGTATAATACTTTCAGTATTAAGCAGTGCTCTCTTATACTGCATAGCAATACTTAATCTTGGATTAGATATTCTAAAGAATGATCTAAGTAATACACAAAAGACAGTAATTACAGGAATATTAATAGTTTTACTGATATGGAGTTTTACATATACAGTCGTACGATATTTTGATAATTTATATATATTTTTAGCATATATGATTTCACTTAGTATAGTAACTGGATTAACATTTACATATCTTACTTACATTATAAAAGATGTTATCGGAGGAGAATTACCATTACTTAATATAACAGCGTATACGTTTTTTATAACTGTAATGCTTTATGCATATTCCATAAAGGTTGTAAGACATGATGTTACAGTTATAACTAATGAGCTCATTTACAAGAAGAAAGATAAAATAATTAATACAATTTCAAATTGTGATTATGAAACATTTCAGTCTATAGGCAGTGAAAAAATTTATACATGCATTAATAATGATACAGAATTTATAAGCTCTGAAATTGATGCTGCTGTATCTTGTGTAACAAGTATTATTGTACTTATATGCTGCTGTATATATCTATTTATTTTCAATTTTAAGCTTACATGTATAGCACTATTTACAATAGCTTTAGTTTTTGGAATAGTTTTGGTTGTAAGTTCTATTGCAAGTAAAGAGTGGAATAAATCAAGAGATAAACAGAATGTTTTCTATAAGTATTTAACTGGTTTAATAGATGGATTTGAGACATTAGTTAATAAGAAGAAAAAAATGAGAGAATTTACAGAGGATGTTAACAAGAGTAATAGGAGTTATACAAAATCAAGAATTAAGGCTGAAGTATATTTCGCTTATTCATCCTTTATAACTGAAGGATTAATTTTTGTATTTCTAGGATTTATAATGTTAATTTTGCCTTTGATGTCTTCAGAATTTTCTCTTAATACACTTGGAGAGTTCTTTATTGTTTTCGTTATGCTTAAAGGACATTACGACATGATTGTAAATTTATCGGATTAACCCCTTTATATTGGACAAAATCTATTAAATTCTAAGTTTCTCTCAATTTTATATCTTTATGCAAATTTTTTGTAGATTCTCTCCAAGGTGAAGGGTATAAAATTCCTTTGGTGGTATATATCCTAAACTTGAATGCAATCTTCGTTCATTATAGAAAATCATAAATTCATTAACTATTCTATAAGCATCAGTATAAGTTTCAAATTCATTTATTTTAAAGCATTCATCTTCTAAAATCCTATGGAATGATTCAACATGGGCATTCTTATTAGGCGTTTTTACAGGAATTCTCTCATGTTCAATATTTAAATTAGCACACGTTTCTTCAAATATATGACTAATAAATTGTGGACCATTATCACTTCGTATAACAGGCTTTTCTGCACTT
>NZ_FPBY01000324.1 GCF_900116755.1 Clostridium sp. DSM 8431 | reverse complement strand
CTTAGTTCGATTTATTATGTCCACTCTTTTATACTAACACCACTTTTTCTTTAAATCTTTTAATTGATTTCTCATGTATTCGTATTTTGGCTCCGCCTTTAGCGAAGTAGAATGAGAATCCTAAGAACTTTCTTTTACTTACAATATCAACTGCACTTTTATCTCTGTTAACTTTTAATTTTAGTTCATCTTCGATAATCCTTGTTATAGAATTCATTACTCTAAGGCCTGCTCTTTTACTCTTTACATATATATTACAATCATCAGCATATCTACAGAATCTATGACCTCTTTTCTCAAGTTCTTTATCAATATCATCTAGCATTATGTTTGCTAGTAATGGACTAAGCGGTCCACCTTGTGGTGTTCCTTCTTCATTTGATACTTTAATTCCATTTATTAAAACTCCACTTTCTAGATACTTCCTTATAAGGTTTAGTAGTCTTCTATCTTTCACTCTTTTTTCAAGTTTTCCCATTAAAATATCGTGGTTAACTTTATCAAAGAACTTTTCTAAGTCCATGTCTACAACCCACCTATATCCTTGATTTATATATGTTTCAGATTATTTTATAGCATTCTTTGCACCTCTGTTAGGTCTAAATCCGAAACTACTTTCAGAGAAAGTAGGCTCGTATATTTCATTTAGTACTTGTGCAATTGCCTGTTGAATCATTCTATCCTGTACTGTTGGTATTCCTAATAATCTTATTCCACCATCTGGTTTTGGAATTTCAACTCTCCTTACTGGAGATGGATTATATTTTCCTTCTAGCAGTTTAGATTTAACTGTTGTCCATGTCCTTTTGACATGCTCACGAAGTTCATCGGTCTTCATGCCATCAATTCCATGGCTACCTTTATTTCTAATTACTCTATACATTGCTTCAAGCATATTGTCTCTTTCGAGTACATCTTCGAGTAATCTGCTAGTATCAAATAATTCATTGTTTACGCTTTCCCTATTTAATAAATCTACAGTTTTAATCTGCATCTTCTGTTTATCTTGAACTTCCATTTCTACCTCCACAGCAAGATTCCTTATCGGAATTTCTGCTTTCTTCATAATTCTTAGATTTATCAAAGTTGTAAACCTCTAATGTTCAGTCCTTCCCTTCGTTATCGCG
>NZ_FPBY01000165.1 GCF_900116755.1 Clostridium sp. DSM 8431 | reverse complement strand
AAAAAAGACTTGAAGCTTAAAGATAGAATATATAAATGTTCTTGCGGTTTAAATATAAATAGAGACTATAATGCAAGTATTAATCTTAGTAGATACGAATTAGCAAGTTAATCACTATCAAGATATTGCTGATATGTAGGGTGCGTTGTACCCGAATTTACGCCTTTGGACTGTTATATCAAATGAGAGTAGTATATGAATTTATTCATTACAAAATCAGACAGGTTGAATAAGGAATTAAACATGCTTTATAAAGTTTTATAAGGTTTTGGCAACGGAAATGGAGGACTTCTTGGGTGAAGATATTTCAGAACCAAAGTCAGAGGAAAATAGTATTTCACTTAAAGTAATTGAGGTTTGGAAAGATAGATATGATTATAGAAAATTTACTATTATCAGAGAGGAAGATTCATCATTTAAAATTGATGATATAATTAGATGTGAGAAGTTTACTTTTAACTAAGATAAATTTAGACGGGGGCTAAAGTTATGAATAATTTAAGGCTTAAGCAGCAATTTGATTTTATAAGAGAAATTGATAAAGAAAAGTTTATTGAAAGACAAACCTATCTTTCAGATGGAAAAACAAAAGAAAATGATGCAGAGCATGCTTGGCATATGGCTGTTATGACTTTGCTTTTAAGTGAGTATGCTAATGAAGAGATAGATGTGTTAAAGACTATAAGCATGCTGCTAATACATGATATAGTTGAAATAGATGCAGGAGATACATATGCTTATGATGAAGAAGCAAAGAAAACTCAAAAGGAAAGAGAAGAAAAAGCAGCAGATAGAATTTTTGCAATTTTACCTAAAGATCAAGGGGAAAAGTTTTTTTGTCTTTGGAAAGAGTTTGAAGAAGGGCTAACTCCTGAAGCTAAGTTTGCGTGTGCTATGGATAATATACAGCCTTGTATGCTTAATGCCTTAATTGGAGGAAAGAGCTGGGGAAAAAGAGGAGTAGAGCTTAGCCAAATTTTAGAGAGAAATAAGGATACAGCTAAGGGGTCTAAAACTCTTTGGGAATATCAATATAGTAATATGATAAAACCCAATTTAGAAAATGGTATGATAAAAGATAAATAGTGAAAAAATATAGCCTCTAGATAATTTTTAAAATTATCTAGAGGCTATTATATATAAAATTTAAAAACTAATGGCTAATAATTAATTCCTGCAACTTTGATATTGTTTATATCATCTTGAGAACATGGAGTTATTGCATAAGTCATTTTACAATTATCACATACAGTAACAAAAGTATTCATAGTAACATCTTGTCCACATTCACATTTTATTTCATAAGGAGTATTTAATTTTAAATTAGCTTTCCTCTTTTCTCTTAATCTGTCAACGATTTCTTTCCCAGTTTTTTCAGCTGTACATCCACAAGCCATGGCATTACATCCTGTTTTTAAGTCTGATTTAATTATACATATATTATTAAGTTTGTCTGTAACGAATGTTACATTATTGTAAGAATTTTATTACTTAGCTTAGTTTTATGATAGAATATAATAAATTATTTTTAAGGAGATGGAGATTTTGGAAGTGAATAAAGGTATATGCCCTTTGTGTGGTAAATCAAATAACTGCGCCTATGCGGCAGGAAAAATTCATGAAGGATGCTGGTGTGAAGAGGTTACAGTTCCTAAAGAGCTTATAGATAGAATTCCTGAATATTTAAAGGGTAAAGCATGTATCTGTAGAGAATGTATAAATAAATTTAATAAAAAATTGTAGATGGAATATTATAGAATTTATTATAATACAAGTATTATTTACATAATTATTGAAAAATAATACTTGCTAGGGGGATATAACAAAATGAAAAGAATATTTAAAGTATTAATTATGTGTATGGCAATTCTATTTTTTGGTATCAATAAAATAGCTTATGCAGAAGAAAAAAAGTATAATGTTGAAAGAGTTCAGTTTAATGTTGAACTTCAGGAAAATGGAGATGCTTATGTTACTGAAAATTGGGATATTAATTTTAAGAAGGGAGATTTTACAAGATTTTATTTGAGTAGAAATAAAGATCTTCCGGATATAGAAAAATTTAATGGAATAGATTTTAAAAGCTTTACTTATAATGGCTTAGAGTGTATTAAAACTGAAGATACAAATGGAAGACCAGAAGGAACATACAGCATTATAGAATCTGAAGACTTAGTAGAATATGCTTGGTACTTTAGAGAATCAGATACTTCTAAGGTTAATTTAACAAATAGCTATGTTTTAAAGAATGTAGTTAAAATAAATGATAAAGGAAATGCAATTTTTTGTTATAGGTTTGTAGGAAAGGATTTTTCAAAGAAAATTAATGAGGTAAAAATCAATATATATAGTCCTAAAGCAGGAAAAATGGATGTTAGATATGATTCTGGCATGAAATACAATATTTATGATGACTTTACTGAGTTAAGTAAGAAAAATAGCTCAGGCATGATTAAAGTTAATTTAGCCATGGATAAAGGTATGTTTACTAACAATTTAAATACTGTAGTAGAAACAGATAGTAATGCAGATAATACTGAAAAAGAGGATGATAATAATTTTAATTTTGCTATTTTAGGTGTATTATTTGTTATTGGTTTATTCGTTTTAAGAGGGATTAAAAAAATTATAGATTTAATAATATATGGAGTATCTTCTAAAGATGAAGAAAAAGTAAAAGGCATTTTGTTTGAATTAAAAGACAATAATATAACTCCTTTTGAAGTAGTTAAAATCTTGAAGGTTAAAAGGATAAAAATGAATGAATTTAAACTTATATTCTTAGAGCTTTTGAGAAAAGATATTATATCTGTAGATAAAGAAAACATATTTATAAAAGACACTTTAGGATATAACTTAAAAAGTTATGAAAGCTATTTTATAAAGGTGTTGGATTCAAATGCTGAGGTAAGTAAAAATGGTATCAAATATGTGTCTATGGATAAACTTTTAGAGGCTTTAAAGGATAATAACACTCTAAATAAATTTGTTAATAGCTATGAATCAATAGATATTATAAAGCTTAGAAGAAAGTTTAAAAGAAAAATTAATATATTAAGAGTATATTTTAAGAGATGCTCATCAGCTTATACTAGTGATATGGGAGAAATTTTGAAAAATTATGAGAAGAATAATTATATTGATATAGATAATTTGTATTATATGGCAACTCATGTATTATCAACAACAGTGAAGGAAACAAATTATATGAATGACTGTAGATATAATAGCTATTATTATAATGATATATTTTCTTATATGGACTATCATTCTCATCATTTTATAAATCCTGATACTAATAATTCAAGTAGTGGAAGTAGCTGCTCTAGCTGTTCTAGCTGTTCAAGTTGCTCTAGCTGTGGTGGTGGAGGTGCTGATTAATTTATGGAAAAGCATGTCTTGCAATGGCATATTACTCATAAATGTAATCTAAGATGTATCCATTGCTATCAAGAAGATTATAAAAATGATTTGAGTTTTGAAGAAATAAAAAAAGTATTTTGTGATTATTTAGAGTATATTAAGAAAAATAATTTTAAGGGTCATATTAATATTACAGGTGGAGAACCTTTTCTTCACCCAGATTTTTTCAAAGTAATAAGCCTATTTGAAGAAAATAATATTACCTTTGGTATATTAACTAATGGAACTCTTTTAGATGAAGATATGGTAAAAAGACTCAAGGATTTTAAAAACTTATCCTTCGTACAGATAAGTTTGGATGGAACAAAAAGAATGCATGATAGCATTAGAGGAAAAGGAAATTTTAAGAAGGCTATTAATGGAATAAGATTATTAAATAAATATAATATAATATCTATGGTTGCTTTTACTGCTCATAAAAAGAATGTACATAAACTTAAATCTGTAATAAGGCTTGTAAAAAAAGAAAAGGTTAAGGTCTTTTGGGCTGATAGGTTAATTCCAACTGGTACCTGTGAGGATATACTAAGTACAGAAGAATTTTTGAAAATGGCAAAAATAATGAATAATGAGTCCATAAAGGCTGAAAATAATAAAAAATGCGCTACAGAAATAAGGGCTAATAGAGCTTTGATGTTTATGGGGGGATGCAATACTATATATCATTGCAGTGCAGGAATTACTCTTTTAACTATACTTGCAAATGGAGATTTACTGCCTTGTAGAAGAATGCCTATTGTTATAGGAAATACCTTAGAAAAATCCATTGTTAAATTATATGAGGAAAGTACACTTATTGAAGAATTAAAAGATAATGAAGTGCCAACAGAATGTAAAAAATGTTATAAATCTGATAAATGCAGAGGGGGACTTAAGTGTCTTTCTTATGCAGTTAAGGGAGAGCTTTTTAAAAGGGATATAAATTGCCCAGTTATAAGATAGATTAATTATTAAGGCTAGTTCTATTTATTTACATAACTACATATATATTAATTAACGGCATAAATGGCTAAATTGATTAATAAAGGAGTAGTTAAAATGGAATTTGAAAAGAAGACACTAAATTACTCAGAAGAGGATATGGCGGAGAAAAACAAAGAGAATGTGTCACTATTTTACAATGATGCTTTATATTTAGGATATGGTAAGTATGATTATAATATCTATATTAGAGTTAAAAATATAGATTATAAAAAGAAAGTAATTCTTCATTATGATGATGGACAAGGGTGGAAGGAAGCAGAAGGTGTATATGTAAATAAGTTAAATGATAATAATTATGATATTTTTAAAGTATCTCTTGATACTATAGATTCCATAAAATACTTTATTACTTATGAAGTAAATGGAAAGGTATATAAAGACGATAATAATAAAAAATATTATACAGATGAAGCCTTAGGAACAGCTCCTATGTGTGCCATAAGATCTTCAGGTGTTAATGAAGTATATCTTAGAGTAAAGAAATATGAAAATAAGAAAAAATTATTTGTACACTACACAGCTGATAATTGGAGAAATGTTAAAAGTGATATTGAGCTTGTTAAGGTTGAAAATTATAATGATAACACAGAACTTTGGAAGGCTACATTAGATACTGGAAGGTCTAAAGAGGATATTAAATATGCTTTTTATTTGAAGCTTTATGGTAATGTGTATTGGGATAATAATTTTGGGTTAAATTATGATGAGAGTTTTTCAAAAGTTAGATAGAGAATAGTTATTTTCATAATAAACTTTCCTTTAAATTGATTTTTTAAAGGAAAGTTTTTTGTCGTGGAAAAAGGAGACTTAAGTCTCACTGTGCTCCCTAAGTAAGTGTCAATAGCAAAATATAAAATTTGGACAAGGGAAAAGGAAACTCGACTCACCTTCGTTCGCTGAGTAAGTTCCAGTAGCTAAATATAAAATTTGGACTGTCACTTAATTTTGTAGTATTATATTATCTAGCTTATATAAGAAAAGAGAGGGATATATATCATGAAGGTTATTGTAATAGGAGGAGGACCATCTGGCATTATGGCGGCTTTAAAGGCAGCTGAAAATAATGAAGTGGTACTTATTGAAAAAACTGATTCTATAGGTAAAAAGTTAAGACTTACAGGAGGCGGAAGATGTAACATAACTAATAATAGAGATATTTTAGAGATGCTTGAAAAGGTTGTTACAAATAAGAAATTCTTATACTCTGCTTTTTATACATATACTAATAGAGATGTTTTAGATTATTTTTCAAAGCATGGTCTTAAGTATAAAATTGAAGCTGATGAAAAAATATATACAGATAGTGATAAAGCTGATGATGTAATTAATGTTTTGAGAGAAGATTTAGAGAGAAAAAAAGTTTCTGTTATATATAACTCTGAAATTACAGATTTAATAGTTCAAGATAGTGCAATTAAAGGGGTTATAATTAACGGAGTAAAAGAGATATATGGTGATAAGGTAATAATAGCAACAGGAGGAAAAAGCTATCCTCAGACAGGATCAGATGGAAGTATGTATCCTATATTAGAAAGATACGGACATAAGATACAAAAACAATATCCAGCTCTTATTCCTCTTGTTATTAAAGAAGAATTTATTAAAAATCTTCAAGGTATATCAATGAAGGATGTACTTATAAAGGCAAAGGTGAAAAACAAGAGATTTGAGCAAAGAGGAGATATGATATTTACCCATTTTGGTGTATCTGGTCCTGCTATATTAAAGCTTTCATCTTATATAAATAAGGCTTTGGAAAATGGTGAGGTTGTACTTACTCTTGATTTTCTTCCAGATAAAAGTCGTGAAGAGATAAGTAATATAATGAGAGAGAATATACATAGGGATGTAATGAATAATTTAAAGGGACTTCTACCTCAAAATTTCCTTAAGGAAATAGGAGATATGTGTGAGTTTTCAGGTGTAAAGGCTTCTGATATTAAGAAGAAAAGTGAAAATAAGTTTTTATCCCTTGTAAAAGAGATGAATATTACTGCTAGAGAAATGCTAACTATTAAAGCTGCTCAGGTAACTAGTGGAGGAGTTTCTGTTAAAGATATAAATTCCTCTACCCTTGAATCTAAAAAAGTTAAAAACTTATATTTTGCAGGAGAAGTTATTGATGTTGATGCTGAAACAGGAGGATATAATCTTCAAATTGCATTTTCAACAGGTAACTTAGCTGGAAGGCTTGAATAATAAAAATATGCATGTAACTACTGTACTTGGTGCAGTAGTTTTTTTAACGCATAGGAAAGTTTAGAATTTCTTTAACAGTGAACACTGATTATTACAAGCTTTTTGGTATGTAAGTTCTCCAATGCGTTAAAAACAAAAATATAGTGCCGCTAAAGAACCAAAAAGCAAAATAATTAAATTGTATTTTAATATGAAATTATTTTACTTTTAGAACCTTTTGCATGGCAAAACAAAGCTGCTTACTGTGCTGAAAAGCGTGGCGTCAGCCACTTTGTTTTTTGGAAAAATATAGTGTATAAAATTATAAAACTATGATAGTGCATTTTTGCTTGAAAAATTTTACAGTCAAGTAACCAAACAGAATCCTAAGCTATTTTTAATGACTCAAAAATTTCTTCTATCGGCGTACCGCTTGCGGCAGCTTCATAGATAAATATTACTTTAGATTTTTGTAGATCCTTCTTAGCAGATTTATATCCAGTATTGAAGTGATAAGAATTATTAGAATACATTTTGCAATAAGTATAGTTTATTAACATTATTGTTAGATATCTATTAATACTTTTTTCACTT
>NZ_FPBY01000004.1 GCF_900116755.1 Clostridium sp. DSM 8431 | reverse complement strand
TTTAGGTTCTTTTGCGGCCTACAATTATTTTTTAATGCATTTGATAACTTCCATATGAGAAAGCCAGTCAAAATCAGTGTTTAACATCAAAAAAAATTTTATACTTTTCTATGCATTAAAAAAAGAATTTGAATACACTTCTAATTCTATAAAAAACATAACTGGATATTATCCTAAATTTTTCAGGCCACCATATATCGCTGTAAAGAATGAAATGTTTGAAATCATAGATGTTCCTTTTATATGCGGCATAGGTTGCGAGGATTGGATTCCTGAAATTTCAGCTAAAACACGTGCGAAAACTATTATTGATAATGTTAAAGATGGGTCTATTATATTGCTTCATGATGCTACAGGAAATATTAATACAGTGAATGCATTACCAATAATTATTGAAAGTTTAAAAAAAGATAATTATGAATTTGTTACTGTTACTAATTTATTTAATAAAGTAAAAATTAATAATAATTTTAAGAACAAAATATGGACTAATATTTATGATTTAAAAAATAGGCTATTACTCGATTTTTCTTCGAATAATAGCCTATATTTTTATATATTATCTACTTACATTTAGCAACTATCATATCAGCTAAGTTATGAGCCATCTTATCTATTTCTTCTTGGTTTTCACCTTCAAGCATAACTCTAACTAATGGTTCTGTTCCAGAAGGTCTTATTAAAACTCTTCCTCTTCCATTTAAGCTTTCTTCTATTCTAGCTATTTCAGCCTTTATTTCTTCATCTTCTAAGTAAATATTCTTCATATCATTTGGAACTTTAGCATTTGCTAATACTTGTGGAAGTTCCTTCATTATAGAACATAATTCACTTAAAGCTTTACCTTCTTTTTTAACTATTGATGCAATTTGTAATGCAGTTACAAGTCCATCTCCAGTTGTGTTATGATCTAAGAATATAATATGTCCTGATTGTTCTCCTCCAAGTACATAGTTTCCTTTAGTCATTTCTTCAAGAACGTATCTATCTCCAACTTTAGTTTTTAAAGTCTTCATTCCATTTTCTTTACATGCTATGTCTAAACCTAAGTTACTCATAACTGTAACAACTATTGTATCATCATGTAACTTATTCATTTCCTTTAGATATTTTCCACAGATAGTTAAAATAAAGTCTCCTGTTATTAGATTTCCCTTTTCATCTACTGCTAAACATCTATCAGCATCACCATCAAATGCAAATCCGATATCACATCCGTTTTTTACTACATATTCCATAAGTTCTTCTGGATGTGTAGAACCACATTTCTTATTTATGTTAGTTCCATCTGGTGTATTATTTATAACATGCACTTCTGCACCTAATTCTTTGAATGCTTCAACTGACGACTTATAAGAAGCACCATTTGCACAATCTAAAGCAACTTTTAATCCCTTTAAATCTCCTGAAATTGTAGATTTTGCAAAGTTTATGTAATCTTCTAATGCACTTGCCTTTACATACTCTCTTCCTAAGTTCACACCAATTGGACTTGGTACTCCTTCAAAATCGCTTTCTATTATGCTTTGAATTTGATCTTCTAATTCATCTGAAAGCTTATATCCTCTAGCATCAAAAAACTTAATTCCATTATATTCAACAGGATTATGAGATGCAGATATAACTACTCCAGCATCTGCTCCATATTCTCTAGTTAAATGTGCTACTGCTGGTGTTGGTACTACTCCTAATACTACCGCTTCTGCACCTACTGATAATATACCAGCTACTAATGCAGCTTCTAGCATGTCACCTGAAATTCTGGTATCCTTTCCAACTAATATCTTAGGTTTGTGTGTACCTTCAGTTAAGACAAAAGCCCCTGCTCTTCCCAAATTATATGCTATTTGAGATGTTAATTCTGTATTGGCTATACCTCTTACTCCATCAGTTCCAAACATTCTACTCATTTTTTCTACCTCACAATTAAAATAAATAATCTATTTTTTACTATAAATAGTATAAACTCTATTGTTGTTTATATCAACTTTTAACTTTCTTTAAGCCTTTCAAGTATAATATTATATCCATCGCTTCCATAATTTACGCACCTATTTACCCTACTTATGGTTGCTGTACTAGCTCCTGTTATTTCTGCGATTTCAGTATAAGTTTTCTTTTCGCTCAATAGCTTTGCCACATGTATTCTTTGAGCTAAAGATTTTATTTCATTTATGGTTGCTACATCTTCAAAAAATTTGTAACATTCCTCCATATTCTCAAGCTTTAATATAGCTTTAAATAATAAATCCATTTCATCACTTTTTAACTTAGATTCAAAAGAACCCATTAATCTCACTCCCAATTAATTAAAGTATTATAATTCTTATTTATCATTATACTTAAAGCTTTAATAATTCACAACTTTATTATACTAAACCACATTATTCCTTAGCATTATTTTCATCTAAACCAATTATATTTTTTAATCCATCTATCTCTAAATCTTCATATGTAGTTTTAGTAGGTAGAATCCACACTTCTCCAGTACCAGAATAAACATTTAAAAATCCTTCACCATTAGTCATAGATCCTATTACAGAAGATGATTTTTGAACTGAAAATTCAATATTACCTGTTCTTAAAACTACAAAATCACCATCTACCTTTAAAAAATCATTATTTAGCTTACATCTAAATATTTCTGACTCAGGTACTGGAAGTTCAAGTACAACAATTCCACTTCCCTTTAATTTAGTTTGAAACACTCCTTTATTTCCAAGAGCAATAGATGATATTGTCTTTTGCATTGAAACTTCAACTTGTACGCTATCTTCACAGGCATAAAACATTCCATCATCAACTATTATTTCATCATCCTCTAATTCTATTAAAGCATAATACCCAAAGGATGGTTCTAAAAATATTTCACCAGTTCCTTTATAAGTAGGTTTAATTAGATTCTCTCCTGTAGCCTTACCTTTTAAAAATTTCTTACCTAACTCTAAAAGACCATGCTCCTTTGTTCTTATGCTTATATCACCTTTCATATAGCTTAATGAACCAATCTCCAACTTCACAGCACTATCTTGTAATATTATTCTTACTTGCCTAAGCCTTATATCAGCATCATTTATAATGTTAAGACATAAGGCAGTTTTAATATCTAAACCTCCACTTAGTCTATCATATTCAAGAACTTGAAATTTTGCATCATTAGACATTTGAGCTAGCATTGTAAGTTTATTATCTGAATCAACACTTGTCCTCATAGTCTCCCCCCTATAAAATATTTAACCTATCTTTAAGTATTGACTAATTTATAAAAAATAAGCTGCTACTAATAAAAATATTAGTAACAGCTCAAAATATATTATTTACTAATAAATTTTAGCTTCCTCTTCTCCATTAAGAACTCTTAATGCACCTTGAGCTAGAGCTAATAATTCATCCTCTCCAGGATATACTGTAACTGGAGCTATCCATTCTATTCTTCCTTTAAGATCTGGAACTAAAATATCTGAATAAGCAATTCCTCCAGTAAGAATAATTTGATCTACCTTTCCATCTAAAGCTGCAGCCATAGAACCTACTGCTTTTTCAATCTGATAAACAAATGCTTTATAGACTTTTGTACACTCTTTATTACCTTCTCCCATCTTATCGATAGTTCCCTTTACATCATTAGTATCTAAGTATCCTACAAAGCCACCTTTTCCAACAATTTTGCTATATACTTCTTCCTTAGTATATTTACCACTGAAACACATTTTAACTAAATCTCCTGCTGGTACAGAACCAGCTCTTTCTGGTGAGAATGGTCCTTCTCCATCTAATGTATTGTTAACATCAATGATTCTTCCATTCTTATGAGCTGCAACAGAAACTCCGCCCCCCATATGAACTACTACTAGGTTAAGATTTTCATATCCTTTTCCACTTTCTTTACCATATCTCTTAGCAACTGCTTTTTGATTTAAAGCGTGGAATATGCTCTTTCTTGGAAGTTCCTTAACTCCTGAATATCTTGCAACTTCCTCCATTTCATCAACTACAACTGGATCAACTATAAAAGAAGGAACTTTTAATTCATCTCCTATAGCCTTTGCAAGTGCACCACCTAAGTTTGATGCGTGTTGTCCTTGAACTCCAACTTTTAAGTCATTTAACATATCATCAGTTACTTTATAAGTACCTCCTTCTATTGGTTTTAGAAGTCCTCCTCTACCTACAATAGCATCAAACTCCTTAACATCAATATTCTTTTTCTTAAGTACTTCTAAGATAACATCTTTCCTAAAAACAAATTGATCAAATATAGTGTCATATCTCTTAATTTCTTCATTAGTATGTCTTATAGTTTCTTCTAATAGCTCCTTTTCATCTTCGTAAACACCAATCTTAGTTGATGTTGAACCTGGATTTATTATTAATAACTTATATGACATAACATGTACCCCCCAGTATTTATATGAAATTGTTTATGACTATTTATATATTTTATTTGCTAGCTTCTGCAACTATTGCTGCTAAAGCTATTGAATTAACTTTTGTCTCAAAACTGTCAGCTCTTGAAGTTAAGATAACTGGTGCTGAAGTTCCAACTAAAACACAACCATTTTTAACATCTGCTGTGTATGTTAATGTTTTATACATGATGTTTCCTGCTTCTATATCAGGCATTAATAGTATATCTGCCTTACCTGCTACAGGTCCTGTTACTCCCTTATGTTTTGCTGCTTCTTCTGATAATGCATTATCTAAAGCTAATGGTCCATCAACTATACATCCTTTTATTTGTCCTCTATCACTCATTTTTGATAATAGTGCAGCATCTAAAGTAGCTGGCATATTTTGATTTACAACTTCTACTGCACAGACTGGTGCAACTTTTGGACAATCAATACCACAAGCATGAGCAACTGTTACTGAATTCTTAACTATTTGAACTTTATCTTTTAATTCTGGATATGTGTTAAATGCAACATCTGTTAAGAATAGTAATCTATCATATCCTTTTATTTCAAATACAGCAACATGAGACATTACTTTACCAGTTCTTAAACCAATTTCTTTATTTAAAACGCTTCTTAAAAATGTAGCTGTATCAACTAATCCTTTCATAACCATATCAGCTTTTCCTGCTGATACTAATTGAACTGCATCTAAAGCAGCTTTCTTAGGATCTGCTTCATGATGAATTTCAAATTGTGATAAATCCATATCGATTGTTGAAGCTACTTCCTTTATCTTATCTTTATCTCCTACTAAAATTGCATCTGCAATCCCCATCTTCTTAGCTTCATTTACAGCTTCTAGAACCGGCTTGTCCTGTGCAACTGCAACAGCTAGTTTTTTTCTTTCGCACTCCTTAACCTTTGACAATAATTCATCAAAATTTTTACTCATTTCCATGCACCTCTTATTATATTTTTTTATTTTTTGTGGAGTTTAGTCCATTTTTTATAGTCTTTTTAACTTTTCAAGCAGTAAATATGATTTCAGTCTTATAGCACTATGTTAATTTTATAACAAATTAAAATTAAAAAAATTTCCATTTATGCTAAATTTATTGTAACAAAAAATGTTCTAAAAAGCAAAGTTTTCAGAACATTCTTTAATATTTTATATTTCTTTTTTACATTTCTTTATATTCAGCTATGATTTTTTCAGCTACTTTTATTCCATCAACAGCTGCTGAAATAATTCCTCCAGCAAAGCCTGCCCCTTCTCCTGAAGGATATAGTCCCTTAGCGCTTATACTTTCTAAATTATCATTTCTACTTAATCTTACTGGTGCTGAAGTTCTTGTTTCTATTCCTGTAAGCACTGCATCATCCATAGCATAGCCTTTAATTCTATTATCAAATACAGTAATACCTTCCTTTAAAGTATCAATAACATAACTTGGAAGACATTCTTTTAATTCTCTAAGCTCATATCCTGCTGTATAAGACGGATTCACTTTTCCTATCTTAGTAGACTTCTGATCCTTTAAGAAATCTCCAACAAGCTGTACTGGTGCTTTATAGTTTCCTCCTCCTAAATTGTATGCAAGACTTTCATAATGTCTTTGGAATTCCATTCCGTTAAGTGGTGAATTACCTTCAAAATCATTTGGTCCTACAGTTACAACTAAAGCTGAGTTTGCATTTTCAAGATCTCTTGCATGATAACTCATTCCATTAGATACAAGTCTCTTTTCTTCTGATGCTGCAGCAACTACAACTCCACCAGGGCACATACAGAAAGAGTATACTCCTCTATTATTTGCTCTAGATTGATAAGTTAATCTATAATCTGCAGCCTTAAGTCTTGGATGGTTTGCAAATTTTCCATACTGACTTACATTTATAATTTCCTGTGGATGTTCAATTCTAACACCTATAGCAAAAGGCTTGCTTTCCATGAATATTCCTTGTCTATGTAACATTTCATATGTATCTCTTGAACTGTGTCCTATAGCTAAAACTAAAGCTTCACATGGAATTTCTGAACCGTTAACAACTATACTTTTTAAAACTCCATCTTTAACATTTATAGATTCTAATCTTGAATTAAAGTGAACTTCTCCTCCAAGAGATTTTATCTGTTCTCTTATATTCATAACAACATCTTTTAAAATGTCAGTTCCAACATGCGGCTTGCCTTCATACATAATTTCTTCTGGTGCACCAGCCTGAACTAATTCTTTTAACACAAATCTGCATCTTTTATCTTTAATTCTTGTAGTTAATTTACCGTCTGAGAACGCTCCCGCTCCCCCTTCACCAAACTGAACATTAGATTCTAAATTAAGATCTGATTCACCTTTCCAGAAAGATTCAACAGTTCTAGTTCTAGTTTCTGCATCTTCTCCTCTTTCAAAAACTATTGGCTTATATCCTTGCTGTGCTAATGTTAACGTTGCAAAAATCCCAGCTGGTCCAAAACCAATTACTACAGGTCTTGAATTCATTTTTTTAGTTCCATGAGGTGTTTTTTCTTCAAATTCTTCCTCTTCAATCTTAGCATCCTTGCACTTTGCTTTTGATAAAATTCTTTTTTCACCATTGCAATTAACATCTATACAATAGTTAAACTTTATATTGTCTTTCTTTCTAGCATCTATACTTTCTTTTATGATTGTATAATTTATTATTTCATCTTCTTTTATTCTAAGTTCCTTAGCTACTTTCTTTTTAACTAATTCTTTTGGTTCATCTATACTTAAATTTATATTATTAATTCTTATAGTCATTTAATCACGCTCTCTTTTCTTTAGACTCTCTATGCATTTTATCATAAATCTGAAAAGATTAAGAGTGGAGATATATAACATTTAAATAAAAATTTTATTTTTACTTAATTATAATTATATCGTTTATTAATTTTTTTCAAATTCAATACTTTCCTTTAACTCAAATCTTATTTATTAAATCATATCCTGAAACAATAATTTCATGTTATAAGTGTTTTCCTTTTTATACTGCTTATAAGCAGGCATATAATATCTATCTACATATAGAAATAAATAAAATCCCAAGTCTATTAATTCAACTATTAAGTCTTCAATAGAATTATTATATTTCTGTACAAAAAGCTCATTTGGAACTATATAGAAATTAAGGTATGGACAATTAGCTAATAACATTTCATGTTCATCAAAAATGAATATTCCCTAAGCCTCTGCATATCGTAATTGAATAAAATCATTATAAATCCATGTTAAATTTTCACTTCTAGTTAAAGCAAATAAAATTCCATATGTAGTATAGCAATTTACTATTGATTCTTCCATCTTTAAATTCTTACTTTATACTAATAAAAACAACTAAGATTTAGTAATTGTTTTCCATTACTAAACCTTAGTTATTTTTCTATTTCCCCATATAAACTTCACTATCAAAATATTGCTCTTGAAAATGAATTTGTTTTTCAATTTTCGCTTAATTATTTTACTTAACAGTAACTTTAACTTTGTCTGGCTTTGTTTTTATAGTTACTGGAGAATTTGAATTTGTTATAGAAA
Source organism: Clostridium sp. DSM 8431 (assembly GCF_900116755.1). Classification (GTDB taxonomy): domain Bacteria; phylum Bacillota; class Clostridia; order Clostridiales; family Clostridiaceae; genus Clostridium. The sequence goes on along the minus strand of NZ_FPBY01000004.1, from coordinate 42,334 downwards.
TATTTACTGGTTCTTCATATTCTCCTGCTTCCTTTATGTCACTAACTGATACTGAAGCCGCTATATTATCTGCTGTTATACCATTTAAATCACTTTCTTTTCCTGATACTTCAACAGTTACATTATCCACATCAAAATTCAACTTACTATTATCCTCTTTTCCTGTAATATTAACTTTTATTCCATCTATCTTCTTAGAAGTCACTTCATCAGTAGTATTAGTAACTTCCTTGCTATCTCCATTTTTCTTAACATCAATATGTCCAGTTATATTGCCACTTCCTGAAGCTAAGGATACCCCGTTTGGAAGATTTAATTTAACATTAATATCCCCACTTTCCTTTATAGTTGATAAGTCTATAGGCTGAGTATCTATCTGCTGTATAGAATTTATAACTGAAGTATCTCCAACAATCTTTACTGTTTGCTGTGATAATGAAAAATCTTGAAGAGTTAAATCATCAGATAGCTTGTTTGCATATATAGGATTTATTTTTACTTCCTTTTCTTTACCTACTTCTATGGTAAGCTCGCCTTTTTCTTGGCTAAGTTTAACCCCATTAACCTCATTACCATTTGAATCTACAGCTACTAAATTAAAATTCTGAGATATATTTTTTGATATATCTGAAATTTGTCCTTTCATTGCAACAGATGAAAGAGTATTTACTAAGCTCTCAGGTCCAGAAACTTTTACAACAGATGGACTTACACTAATAGCCTTTTGACTAACTCCATTTCTATAAGATGTTACAACCTTTGAATAAACTTTTACTGTTTTCTCTGTACCTTCTTCAAGATTAACTTTTATTTTAAGAAGAGCACTATTTTTTATAGTAACTCCACTTGGTGAAGATACAACTTCAACTGGAATATTGTTTTCTCCCTTTTTTAATGCATACTCACCTAAGTCAGCTCTCAACTTAAAATCACTTTTATGAAGACTATATATATCATTTGCTGCACCTTCTAGCTTTAAATTTACAGTAAAATTTGTATCACCTGTAATATACAAATTAGATTCTGAAAGTACATCCTCATTTACAAGTTCTACTGATACTCCTTTCATTTCTGAATTACGCGTTGGGTTTTCAACATTAGATACATAAAGCCATAATACAAAAGATAATAATAGACATACAAATTTAACTACTAAGCTTTTTTTCTTTGTCCTATCCATGTTTTTACCCTCTCTCCTAATGTTTTTACTCTCTTAGCCTCTCTATTTGCCATTATCTTTAATAATATAGATTTTAACTTTTCTTTGTCATAGTTTCTTGTAAGCTTTCCATTAACAGCTAATGAAATAACTCCTGTCTCTTCAGACACAACTATAATTAAGGCATCTGAGTTTTCAGATAATCCTAATGCTGCTCTATGTCTAGTTCCAAGCTTTTTATTTATAGTGTTATTATTAGTTAATGGCAATACACATCCTGAAGCATGTATTCTATCTTTTCTTATTATTGTAGCTCCATCATGAAGGGGAGTATTTACTACAAATATATTTTCTAATAAGGCTGATGAAACTTTAGCATCTATTATAGTTCCTGATCCTAAAATTTCTCCAAGCCCTGTTGCTTGTTCAATAACAATAAGTGCTCCTGTTTTTGTTTCTGCTAGGTTTTCCACAGCTGTTACTATTTCATCCACAATTTCTACTCTATCTTTTCCAGAAGGCATGTTATGAATGTCTTCAAATGCACTTCTTCCTAAATGTTCTAATGCTCTTCGTATTTCTGGTTGAAAGATAATTACTACTGATAGTACACCTATAGTTAATGTCTTATTTATTATAAAATTAAGCATATTAAGCTTAAGCACATAACTTATTGGTAAAAGAATTAAAACTAAAACCAATCCTTTTAATAATTGTTCCGCTCTTGTTTCCTGCATTAATTTATATATTTTATAAAAAATATAAGATACAACTAAAATATCTACAACAGACCATACGGATATATTTTTTATTGTGTTTAGTACTAAAGAATAATATTCGTTCATGGAGTCACCTCGTAAATCATTTATATATAGATTATACACTAAATTAAAATTCCTTAATATAAAGCTAATTACAATTTTATGAACATTTTCTTAATTCATAAGTAATATAAATTTTATAAGCACTATAAATATTTTTTTAAGGAGTATTTTTATATGAAATTTAATAATTTAAAATTAGATAAAAAAACAATAATCCCTTTAATGTGTTTATTTGCATTATCATTATTAATTATTCTATTTATTAATTTTACATTTCCAAAAAAGGTATATTCATTATTAACCCCTATTTTTTCACAAATAAAACAATATAATAATACTTTCAATGAACTAATAATAAATGATGAAATAGAAGCTGATAAAATTATCTCTGACCTTTCAAATAAAAATGAACAATTATCATATATTAAAGATTCACTAAATAAAATATCTGTTTCTGATAATGAAATAGAAATAAAAAACAGTCTTTTAGATAATTTAAATTACAATATATCAATTAATGATTTATGTTCATCATTATTAAAAACTTCTGCATCAGATAACTTATTATCAACATACAATGAATATTCTAAAACTTATAATTTACTTTTAAATAATTATGACTCATTAGATTCTTATAAAATAGATCTTAATTTCAATAATGGGGCTAAAGATTTCTTTAACTATATAAATAAGTATTTTAGTGTACTTATAAGCCTAAATAGAGATAATGATATTAAAACTACTCAGAAAAATAACTATATAGAAAATTTAAATAACTGCATAGATTCTTTTGATAAAATTGATGAAGATTTAGAGCCTGCAATTAATAAAATTAGAGAAGATAAACGCGATTTCAATAATCTTATTAAGGACATTAAAGATAAAAAGTCTACTTTAAACACAATAAAGAATAAATCTTATTGTATAACAATCCCTGAAGGTGAAACTAAATCTTATAATCTACTTCAAGACACAATTAATTATTATGAACTATATATTACTTCTCTTGAACATTCAATTGAGGCCGAAAAAACTTTTACTAATTCTGACCACAAATTAGACATTGAAGAGAATTATAAAAACAGCTTTTCTAAGTATTCTGATTTTAAAGATAACTTAAAGAATTTAAGAACAGAGTTGGATAAATTTAATAAAAAATAGTATATATCATGAACTTTTGGTCATAATATGTTTTGACCGGGTTAGAAAAGGAGGTTTGTATGAACAAATTTTTAAAATCGTTATTAATTTACGTAGCCCTCTCATTTGTAGCTCTTTCTAACAACATATTAACAGTTAAAGTGCAAGCTGTTGAACAAGTCGAAAACATAAATAATAATATAGATCAAGTAGTAGAAGTATTTAATCACGGTCAGACATCTCTATATGTGACAAAGTCAGATATAGATTTATTAGCAAAATTAATTTATGCTGAAAGCCGAGGTGAACCTTATGAAGGAAAGGTAGCTGTTGCCTCTGTAGTCCTGAATAGAGTATTAGATAAACAATTTCCTAATACTATTCAAGGTGTTATTTTTCAGCCAAAAGCATTTTCCTGTGTTAAAAATGGAAACATAACCGCTTATCCTGATGATAATTGTTATGCAGCAGCTTATGATGCATTAAGAGGAGCAGACCCTACTAATGATGCATTATACTTTTATAATCCTTCTACTGCAACATGTTCATGGATGAAGTCTACAGCAAAACGAAATATAAAAACCATAGGGCATCATGTTTTCTTTAGATGCTAAAAATCCAAGGAGTATAGCTAATATTAGCATACTCCTTTGTTATTCAAACTTACCTTTAACAAGTATTTTATTATCTTTTATAAGGAATCTACCTCTTGCAAATACATCTGTTATCTCTAGTGATTTCATATCTGCCATAACAAAATCTGCATTAAACTTACTCTTTATCCTTCCAACATCACTTAACTTTAGAATGTCTGAAGCATTCGAAGTTATAACCTTAATTGCAATTTCTAAAGGAACATTGTAGTTTAAAACAGCATTTCTAACTTCTTCGTATAAAGATTTAACTGAACATATATCTATGCCTACTAATTTATTGTTTTTATCATATAAAGGCAGACTGCCATTACCATCAGATGAAAAAGTAACATGCTCTATAGGTATATTTTTTTTATATAATTTTGCTAAGCCTTCACTTGTTCTAATCTCTCCTGGCTCCATATAGTCTGGGTTTGAACTTGTAGTCAAATCAATATATCCACCCTTTTTTATATACTCTATTCCATCATTAAATAATTCTGTGCTTCGATTCATATGGGTAGGAAGAATCTGAGATGCTGGTATCTCGCTATCTTCAATAATTGAAAACAGCATATCAATTTTCTTTTTACCACTTCCTACATGAATATCAACTATACCACCTTTACCTGACAAAAGTCCTCCAACTCTTGCTTCTGATAACCCCCTTAGAAGTTCTTTAGCAGAAGGCTCAGAGCTTCTATGATCTGATATAGCTATTTCTCCTACACCAATTACCTTATCAATAATCATTAAGTCTTCTTTTATACTTTTAGTCAATGTTTTTACAGGTATTTCATAAGATCCAGTATAGCAGTAAGCACTAATACCTTCTTCTGTTAAAACTCTGGTTTTAGCTATTAATTCAGCCATACCTCTGCATACATTATCTGTTCCTAAACACCCTACTACCGTTGTTATCCCTGCTTTAGTTAACTCAGTAAACTTAACTTCTGGTGTCCTTGTAGCAAATCCTCCTTCACCACCTCCACCTAATAAGTGGACATGGTTATCAATAAATCCTGGCATCATTATTTTGCCTTTACCATTAATAATATTTATATTCACAAAATCCTCAGGAATATTTATCTCATCATATATTCCTTCAAATTTGTCCCCTACTATAACAACTTGTTTTTTCCCAAGATGTTTAGGTTCATAAACATCAATATCTCTTATAACGGTAATCAAAAATATCACATCCTAATTTACGCTATCTATCAAATTTGAAATAACATTATTATTGTACATTGAAGATGGATACTTCTCTCTTAATTCCTCAGCATATTTCTTTGCCAAATCTATATTTACACTTTTATTAAGAATAGCAAGTTTATAAGTAACTTCTTCAATATAATCTGAGTTACTAAATTCATTATAATATTGTTCATAATATTTTATAGCTTCATTTACATTTCCTAAAGCTTCATAACTTGCTGCAGTGTAAAATATTAAATGGGGATATAAATAACTATTCTTTCCATAAGTATATCCTTTTACAAACTCATTATTCGCCTGCTCATATGCTTTATTAGAATATAACTCATACCCTGTTTCATAAAAATACTCTGCGCCTTTATCCTCTAACAGTTGTTTCCCATTATAATAAATAGTCTTTTCTTGTCCTGTTAATTTATCTGGCTGAGTTATCTTTTGAAGCTCGTCATATACTTTATCATAATTCTTTTCATTTATTAAATTTGATAGTTCGCTAAAGTTTATTTTATTCTCTACTTTATTTTCACCTTTATCTACACTATCATTCCCTTTTTCTTTAACTTTTTTCTCTTCACTTGCTTGATTTTCTGTATTTTCATTATCTTCTTCAGTATTTTCCACAGTAATATTCACATCTTCTACTTTATTCTTTTTACTATCAATGTTAGATTTAACAGCTTTAACAGTAAAACCAGCTACTACACAAAGGCACACAACTAAAGCTCCAGAAATAACGTACTTTATATAGCCTTTTCCTGCTGAATTGGTCGTTATTTTTATATCACCATACTCCTGAAGGTTCTTAGCTATTTTCTTAGCTGATACATTATTACTATCTAACTCTAATACCTTTTTTAAATATGCACTACTATTAGAATAATCTCCTTTTTTAAAATAGCAGTCTGATAAAGCAAGATTAACATTTATAGAATTATAATCACTTTCCCTGCATAGCATAAGCTTTCTAATAGCCTCATCAATTTTTATGTCTTTTATATCTCTTTTAGCTTCCATAAAAATCTTATATCTATCCATATCTTTCACTGAATCAAATAAATAATTTTTAGCTAAAGAATTATCATTTTGATCTGAATTTATCTTCCACTGATTTCTTGCATTTTCCAAATCGCCCTTTATGTACAATATTAAACCCTTTAAGTTTAAAGCAGAGCTATTCTTTAAATTTTCAGAAATACATTCATCACATAATTTTATAGCTTCATCAAACTTTCCTTCTTCATAATAACGCACAGCTTTTAAATAAGTTTTATTTTTATTCTTAGATTTCAATACTAAAATCCTCCCCACACAAATATTCCTAATCCCGCAGCTATACCAATAGCTACAATAGGATTCAATTTCTTAGTAAATAAACCTACCCCTAATACTAATGCCATTATAATTGATTTTATATCCACATAGGAAGTCTTTGCTAAAGAAAAAAACGCATTTAATATTAGTGCTATTAAAACAGGCCTCATTCCTAAAAGTGCAGCCTTCCATAACTTAGATTCTTTAAACTTATTCATTATTTTATTTACTAATGTGATTAGTATAAAAGAAACAACTGTTATTCCTAAAGTCGCACTTAAACTTCCTAATACTCCTGCAAGTTTATATCCAACAAAGGTAGCTGTATTAACTGCAACAGGACCTGGTGTCATTTGTGATATCCCAATAATATCGCTAAAATTACTTAAGTTTATCCAATTATGCTTATCTATAACTTCTCGTTGAATAAAAGGAATCATGGCATAGCCTCCTCCAAAACTGAAAGCCCCTATCTTAAAAAAAGTTAAAAATAATTGTATATAAATCTTCATAACCTTAAACCTTCTTTCTAAAAAAAATCATTCCATAAACAGCACCTGCTATAGTTACATAAACAGGATTAACATTAAATACTAAAAGAAGGAATAATGCTACTGCTAATACTATTAAATTTTGAATATTTTTCTCTATCCCTTTAGAAACACTACTAACTCCTACTAATACAAGTATTGGTACAACTGCCGCAATACCTTTAAATGCAAGATTAACATAATAATTATCCCTAAACTGCATAAAAACAGTAGCAATAGCCAATATCATTAAAAATGATGGAAGTGTTATGCCAATTATAGCTATAATTTCTCCTAAAACCCCATATACTTTATTTCCAATAAACCCTGAACAATTAAGAGCTAGTGGTCCTGGTAGGCTTTGAGCTAACACAATCATATCAGTAAACTCCTCTTTATCTATCCACTTATTTTTATTAACAACCTCTTCTTCTATAAGCGGAATCATTGCATAACCTCCACCAAAGGTAAATGCACCTATTTTTAAAAATGTAATAAACATCTTAAATACTTTCTTCATAAGTCCCTCCATGCAAGCCATATATTTTTTACATTCTTATTATATTCATATAACTTAAAATATAAAATCAATCTAAACAAAAAAAGGCTACCAAAAGGCAGCCTTTTTTAAATCTATTATTCTTGATCTAAGATTATTTTCTTAGCTGTTAATATAGATGTTGCGCTCATTGAGAATTCGTCTAATCCATATTCAACTAGAGTTGGGATAGCAGCTTCATCTCCTGCCATTTCTCCACACATTCCAACCCACTTACCATGTTTGTGAGCTCCATCTATAGTCATTTTTATAAGTCTTAATACAGCTGGATGCATTGGGTTATATAGGTAAGATACCTTTTCACTCATTCTGTCAGCTGCTAATGTATATTGAATTAAATCGTTAGTTCCAATTGAGAAGAAGTCAACATGTTTAGCTAATTCATCAGCCATAACTGCTGCTGCTGGAATTTCAACCATGATACCCCATTGAATGTTATCTGAATATTCTTTTCCTTCAGCCTTTAATTCTTTCTTACATTCTTCAACAACTTCTTTTGCTTGCATAAATTCTTCAAGTCCTGAAATCATTGGGAACATAACGCAAAGCTTACCATATACTGATGCTCTAAGTAATGCTCTTAATTGAACCTTGAATAATTCTTTTCTATCTAAGCAAAGTCTTATTGCTCTATATCCTAAGAATGGATTCATTTCTTTAGGTAATGGTAAGTAAGGTAAAGTCTTATCTCCACCGATATCAAGTGTTCTTATTACAACTTGTTTTCCTTCCATTTTTTCAAGAACAAATTTATAACTTTCAAATTGTTCTTCTTCTGTTGGAGCATTATCTCTATCCATATATAAGAACTCAGTTCTAAATAGTCCAACTCCATCTCCACCGTTAGCTATTACACCAAGTACATCTTCTGGTTTACCGATGTTACCACAAACTTCTACTCTCTTACCAGACTTAGTTGTAGTCTTAACATCTATTAATTTCTTTAATTCTTCTTGTTCAGCAGTGAACTTTTCTTTTTTAGCTTGATATTCAGCTATTTGTTCTTCTGTTGGATTTACTATTACATCACCTGTAATACCATCTAATATAACTGTATCTCCAGTCTTAACAGATTCTGTTATATCTCCTAATCCAAGTACAGCTGGGATTTCTAATGTTCTAGCCATTATAGCTGCATGTGAAGTTCTACCACCGATATCAGTCATAAAACCAATTACCTTAGTTCTATCTAATTGAGCTGTATCTGATGGAGTTAAGTCGTGAGCAACAACTACTGTATTAGCTTCAGTAATTGCAAAAGCATCTCCACCCTTACCTGCTAAGTTTGAAATAATTCTCTTAGATACGTCCTTTATATCTGCAGCTCTTTCTTTCATATATGCATCTTCCATTGCATCGAAAATTGCAACGAAAGTATTAGTTACACTTTCTACTGCCTTCATAGCATTAATGCTATTATTGGCTATTTCCATTTCCATAGCTCCTGTAAATTCAGGATCATCTAGTAATGTTATGTGAGCTTCAAAAACTGCTGCTTTTTCTTCTCCCATTTCTTTTGCTGCTTTTTCTTTTATCTTTTCTAGCTGTTCTCTCGATGCATCTAAAGCACTTTTTAATTTAGCTTTTTCAGCTTCTATATCTGATACCTTTGCATCAGTTATAACTATTTCTTCATTTTCTTGTACAAATACTTTTCCTATTGCATATCCTTTTGAAGCGGCAATACCTTTTTTCATAATTAATGATCCTCCTCGAAATAATATATTACTAAATCTTAAAAAAACTTCAATTCGTTTTTCCAATTCCCCCCAAGTAAACCTTTAAACTTGTTTACTTAAATCATTATAACATATTTTTTGAACATGTTAACCTTTAAATTGCTAAAAAATTAACTAATTTTACTTGTAAAAATCATCAAAAACATTGTAAATTTAGAATAAATTATTAATTTTCTTCACAAAAATATCCATTTATAAAATAAGTTTTCCTATATTCTTTAGCAATATCCCCTCTATAATTTATAACTCCAAATAATTTCTTTTCATATTATATTCAAATTAAATTATATAATTATAAATTTGTTTCTATATAATATAGAAACACTAAAATCGTCAAAAAACAACTCAACTCCACTAACAGTTATGTAATTTTTTTAGCCTAGAAAACCAACTATTTTTATAAAACTAGAAAAAATCAAAAAATCTCTTACTTAATTAATATATTCATCTACAATATAATAATATGATTCAAAAATATAATTTTAATAATCATTTTTTATATTTCCTTATATCTTTATATAAAAAGAAAAAGCCAGCCTAAATTTTAAGCTAGCTATTTTCCTCTACTTTCTTTGGAAGATGAATAAATATCTTAAACATATCCCCTTCTTTTAAAATATTAATAGTTCCATTATGAAGTTCAATAATACTCTTTGTTATAGCAAGTCCAAGTCCAGAACCTTCAACTTTAGAATTTCTAGACCTATCTCCTCTTGCAAATCTTTCAATTATTTCATCATTATTAAAATTCATTTCATAATTAGCGATGTTCTTACATGAAATTTCAACATTATCCTGACTTTCTCTAACATCTATATAAACCCTTGTATTTTCCAAAGAATACTTAAGTGCATTTATAACAATATTCTCTATAACTCTGGACATCATATTTCCATCAAGATCCATATATATTTCTTCAGATTCACTACTTATTTTAAATTCTATATTTTTATCTTCATAAAGATATGCATATTCACCAACAACCTGATGTATTAATGACATTATATCTATTCTATCCCTATTTAATTTTATCTTTCCACTATTAATCTTTGACATCTCAAATAAATCATCAATAAGCACTTTAAGCTTTTTAGCTTTTTTATCTACTATCTTTAAATAATCATTACGCTCATCCTCTGTTATTTCAGGGGATTTTAATATATTTACATAATTAATTATAGATGTTAAAGGTGTTCTTAAATCATGAGAAACATTTGAAATAAGTTCTGTCTTTAACTTCTCATTTCTTAAAGTATCTTCAACAGCAATTTCATAACCAGTCTGTATCTTATTAATATTCTCTATAAGTTCCAATATTTCAGGACTTCCCTGCTCAACTATATGATAATTAAGGTCTCCATTATTAATCTTTTCTAAACTTTCATTAACCATGCATATTTCTATTGTCTTCTTAATAGAATACATAATTCCTATAGTAGGAAGTATCATTAAAAGAAAACTTCCCTTAAATGGATAAAGTCTAAAGAATGTAACTAATAAATTACTTTCATATCCTCCAATAGCTAATAAATAAAGATATAATATAAAGAATAATATTGAACATATAATAGTTACAATTAAAGTTCTCCTAGTCTGCTTAAAAGAAAAACCATACTTCAATACATATATACTGTTCAAAATAAAGTTTCCTCTTATCTTTTTATTATTTGAGAAAATAAAATAGAGCACAATTTTAATAAGCAAAAACATTCCGATTATAGCAAGAATACTTAAATACTCAAACACTCTCTTATCTGAAGTTTGTTCATAAGTATCTACAGATGTGTAGTAATACTCTTCAAAATTTGATATAACATCATTATCTGCAGTTACCTCTTCATTATCAACTAAATTATTAAACTTATTTTCATTGTCATAATATAAGTATAATTCTTTTCCATTATACTTTTCATCAAGGTATGATAATATATTATCCTTAGAATATTCTGCATTAGCTAATTGAAAATATTGATTTGGATCATTAGTATATACTTCATTTGTGTATTTATTTCTAATTATAAAGAAAACATTATCCTTTATTTCATAACCTCGTTTTTCATAAGTTTTATATAAAAAATTTTTTTGAAGTATTGTTTTTACATTACTATCTCCAAACATCAAGAATCTAAAAGAATCTGTTTCGTTATATACCATTTGCATTAACTCATGAGAGTCACTTTGCAAAGATTCTTCATAGTAATCTTTAGGGTTTAATACAGCTTCAACTGCCGAAATAGCTCTAGAGTATGAATTAGGTGAAAAGCCCTTAAATATCTCCATTCCAAAATACCCTATAATAAAAAGTACTATTACAATTTCTATAAGCCAGACATTTTTAAGATAATATTTAATCTTATTTTTCAATTTTGTAACCAATCCCCCACACCACCTTAATATATTCTGGCTCCTTTGTATTTAACTCAATTTTTTCTCTTATTCTTCTTATGTGTACAGTAACTGTATTTTCACTTTTATAAAAAGGCTCTCCCCAAACTTTCTCATATATCTCCTTTATAGAAAAAATACGCCCTAAGTTTGAAGCAAGAAGATGTAATATTTTATATTCAGTTGCTGTGACTCTTACTTCTTCTCCTCTTACAGTTATTCTTTTTGCTAAAGTATCTATTTCAAGATCCCTTACTTTAATAATACCTTTATCTTCTACATTAAGAGGCTTTTCATATCTTCTAAGCTGTGACTTTACTCTAGCCACAAGTTCAAGATGATTAAATGGTTTTGCTATGTAATCATCAGCACCAACATTAAGACCTAAAATTTTATCTGAATCTTCTCCTTTTGCTGATAGCATAATTATAGGAATATTATCAGTTTCTCTTATTCTCATGCAAGTTTTTATACCATCCATTCTTGGCATCATAATATCTAATATAATCAAGTGAATTTGCTTGGTTTCTAGCACATCTAAAGCTTCTAATCCATCTTCTGCTTTAATTACATTAAGATGTTCACCTCTTAGATATATTTCTATGGCGTCTCTGATTTCTTTTTCATCATCTACCACTAAAACATTATACATAATTAAGACCCCCTTAGGTTTTCTAACCTTATTATAACCTATCCTTATTAAAGCATAAATTTAAACTGCCTTTATTAAATTTTTATTAATATCCAAACTTAATATTTTTAAGTAATACATAATAATAAGCAGGAAAATACATCTCTCGATATATTCTCCTGCTTATTTAAACTTATTTCAATTTAAATTTACATATTTCAATATTAAGGTCATGGCTTAGATTTTTAAGCTTTTCTACATGTGAAAGTACATCTTCTGTAGATGCTGATACCTCTTCAGTATTAGCTGTAACTTCTTCTGTTCCTGCTGAAGTTTCTTCTACTATTGAAGATATATTTTCTGCCTCCTTTATGATACTATCCTTACTGCTATTAACCTTTTCTATATCTTTAACAATATCCTCTATATTATTATTTAACCTATTTACTTGATCTGTTATTTTAGAAAACATCTCTTTTGCATCTGCTACTGAATTTTGTTGCACTTCTACTATACTATTAGTTTGCTTAACATAGTTTACTACTATATTTACCCTTTCTCCTACCTGTTCTATAACATCACTAATATTTTGAGCTGATGATGCAGTTTGCTCTGCTAATTTTCTAATCTCTTCAGCAACAACAGCAAAACCTTTTCCTGATTCTCCTGCTCTTGCAGCTTCTATAGCTGCATTTAATGCTAAAAGATTTGTCTGTTCTGTAATTTCAGCTATAGTCTCATTCATAATAGCTATATTCTTAACACTATCTTCTACATCTAAAACAACTCTATTAACATCTGATACACTTTTCTTTGTATCATTAGATTTACTCATTACTACATTTATAGTATTAAGACCATTGCTACTTAAATTATTAGTTTCTTTTGATAACACTCCTATAGACATACTCAATTCATTTATATTATCAATTTCCTTTGAAATATCATCTAAACTTCCAAGTAGTACTTCTAAACTTTGAGCTGACTCTATACTTCCTTTGGATATTTCTGTAATAGTTTCTGCAACATCATTCATTGCCTTTGAAACCTGATTACTCATTTTATATAAATTATTAGATGACTCATCAATATCCTTTATAGAAATCCCAGTAACTGAAATTAAGTTAGATATATTATCCTGCATACTATTAAAACCTTCAGCCATTAAACTAAGTTCATCACCAGGTTTTATAATAATATTTTCACTAAAATCTCCAATACTTCCCTTTGATATTCCTTCATTTATTTTTTTTATTTTTTTGCTTAGTCTACCTGAAAATGATACAGCATCAATAATGGCTGCAATCAATGCAATAAGAGCTACTATAGATGTATTCATAATAAAATACTTTTGATTTTGCCCATATTCTGTCTTTGGCAACTGTAACAATAACTTCCAACCTGTTGATTTAACTGATGTATATGCTGTTTTATACTCTTCTTCACCATTAAAAAAATCCAATGTCCCTGATTCATTGCCACTTATTATATCCCATACTGAATTTTTCATAATATTATCACTGTTAATTAACTCTTCATGATTACTAGCTATGACTTCTCCTTTAGAATCTAATAAAGATACTATTCCACTATCACCAAACTTGGCATCTAGTATATCTTTTTGCAAATCACTTAATACATAATCAATACATAATACTGCTTTTAAATTATTCTTTTCTATTACAGGTTTCACCATTGTAACTATATTATTATTTAAAGAGTCTTTATAAACCTTAGTAACTCGCATTTCACCAGTTGACGCCTGAGCTTCTTTATACCACTCTTTTTCTTCTGCAGTAACAGTTGATACATCTTTTTCAGGATAAGTAACAAATGACTTATTATCTACATTATATAAATAAATCAGCTGTATTCCCTCTAAACTTTCATTAATAAATTTACCCTTTTGTAAGAAATCATCTGTACTATTAATGTCAGTATTCTCTACAACATAGTTCATAGTATCTTCTATACTATTAATCTTATTTCCAATTAGCTTATTAATATTATCTTCAATACTTATAGAATTTTTTTCAAAATCCCTTTTTGATAATGAAGAGAATTGAAAAACAGCAACTGATGAAAGAACAAGTACAGTTATAGATACCAACGAAATTGTTATGGTAAGTACTCTTTTTTTGATTGTAAATAACTTTTTATTCCTCATAAAACCCCTCCCTTTAAGTTCCCTAATGTATCATAGTACCTCCTTACTTTTTTATATATTAACCTTAAATTATATGTGTTTCTTTTCTGTTATATGCTTAAAATAATTTATTTTTAACACTAATCAAAAAATACTTATTAAATAAAAAAATTATATTGAAAAGAGATTAGCTCCTTATCAATATAATTTAAAATTTCATTATTTAGTTTTTATTAATACTTGGAGAGTTTAATTCAACAACCAAATTAATAACGTTATTATCACTAAATGCTCTAATGTTTCCATTTTCCTTACTTACTATAGTTTTAGCTATAGATAATCCTAAACCATATCCCCCTTTTTCCTTAGATCTAGATTTATCTACTCTATAAAATCTTTCAAATATCTTATCTAATTCTTCCTTAGGTATATTATCTCCATAATTAGTTACTGAAAATCTAATAATTCCTTTATCTTCTTTTAAACTAACCTTTATATCTTTATTTTTATAAGAATGCTTTATAGCATTATCAACTAATATACCTACTAGTTGATTAATTCCTTCTTTATTACCATAAAACATGATATTATCTTGAATATCATAATCTAAGCCCAATTCATTTTCATAAATTACAGCTTCAAAACTAAGCATCTGATCAAGTATAGCTTCACTTATATCAAACTTAGACTGGACTCCAAGTACCTCATTATTATCTGCTTTAGCTAGATATAAAAGATCATTTACTAGCTTTGACATTCTATCTGTTTGAAAAGAAATATAATTAATCCACTTTTCCTGGCTTTCAATAGTTTCACTTTTATTTGCCTTAAGTATTTCAACATTAGTTTTAACAACAGCTAAAGGGGTTTTTAATTCATGAGAAGCATCTGCAATAAATCTTTTTTGAGAATTATACGCCTCTTCTACAGGCTTAACAGCTTTATTAGCTACATATAGAGATATTAAATAGGATAAAAATATACCAACTCCTGCAATAATTATTTCCGAAATAACTAACTTTCTTATAGTCTTTTTATACATTCCACTATCTTTTAACGCTATTTCTACGCCTACAGGAGATGTTTTATAAACATAAGCTAGATTATAATCATTTTCCTCTATAAACCCTTGAGGTTTCTTCTTTTCAAGTACTGATGATATTATATTTCGTACATAAGATTCATCTAAAGAACCTTCATTAGCATAAGCTATTGTTGATGTTTTTGTATCATAAACAATAAGCATGGTATCCTTATAATGCCCTTTTACTACAGGATCACCAACTCTTATATCATTTAAACTATCCTTAAGCTGAGAAAATATCATATACTCTGAATTACTTTTAGTTGATATATATATGGCTGTACATATAAGTAAAATTATTGAAGTAATTAAAATCATACCTACAGCTATAAACTTTCTTTTAAGTTTTTTAAACATATTATTCTCCATCCTTATATTCAAGAATATACCCCATATTTCTAATAGCTTTAATTACTACTTTAGACTTAAGATGAGTAAGTTTTCTTCTTATAAAAGACACATAAACTTCTACATTATTATGCTCTGCATCAGATTCATATCCCCATAACTTACTTATAATATCATCCTTGTTAGTTATCATTCCTTTTCTATTAATAAGTAGTTCTAAAAGCCCACATTCTTTAGCAGTAAGCTTTATAACCTTACCATTACAGCTTAAATCCAAATTCCCAACATTAAGAGTTATATCATGAAACTCTAGTGCATTATTATTAACTACCTCACCCTTTCTTCTTCCAAGAGCTCTTATTCTAGCTAAAAGTTCCTCTGTGTAAAAAGGTTTTGGAAGATAATCATCAGCACCACAATCTAACCCTGCAACTTTATCAGATACCTCTCCTTTAGCAGTAAGAAGTATAATAGGTGTATCTATTCCTTCCTTTCTCGCTCTTTTTAAAACTTCAAGTCCATTAAGCTTAGGAAGCATTATATCTAAAATCACAACATCATATATATCTGAAATTATGTAATCAAGCCCATCTTCACCATCAAACACTCTATCTACTATGTAATTATTTTTTTCAAGTATAGCTCCAAGCGCTTCAGATAGCTGTACTTCATCCTCTACTATTAAAACTCTCATTATCGTCACCTCTCTTTTTCTTATTTTAACACACAAAACTTAAATGTATATTAAATGCATCCTTTAAGTTTTATTTAAGTTTGTCTTGATAAAATAAAATTACAAAATAACATATTTTGTTAACAGTTTCATTAATTATTTCACTTAAATAAGGGGGTGTTAAGGGTCATATCATAATTTATATACAAATAGAAATATCTTGATTAGAATAATTTCCCAACACAACTTATAATGATAATAATTCCTAAACATATAATTTTAATTAAGGGTCTTTATCTTATTTTTTTAAATACTATTTATGATATGAGTTAAACTATAATTAATTTTGAAATTTATAGCATATAGAATTTATATAAAAACTAATTTTATAGGTTCAACGACATACCTTATATAAATTCTAATAAAAAACAGCCGCTTAATTAGCAGCTGTTTTTTAGTTATTTATGAAGTTTTCAAATTCAGTCTTTCCCCTTACAGGATCAAAATCTTTTTCAGTTTTAGCCTCTCTTTTAATTGCAGATTCACCATTATAAACTTTCTCTGCTTCTACTGCCTTATTTAAATATAATACAGCATTAGAAACATCGCCTCTTCTACCGTATATAGAAGCTTTTCCATAGTGACTCCACATATAATCTTCTATCTCTAATGCTTTATCATACCAACTAAGAGCATCATCATAATATCCATAAAGTTCATAGTTTAATGCTTTATTATATCTTCCATAACCATAATCAGGATTAATTTCTAATGCCTTATTTATATCTTCCATGCCTTTATCAAAATCTCCAGCAAAAGCTTTAGCTATTCCTCTTATAGAATAACCTCTATAACTATCTGGATACTTAGAAATTAACAGATCTCCCTTATTTACTGCACCTTCACAATCTCCTCCAAAAAATGTATTATAAACATCATCGTATAAAGTATCTTCTTCACTTGGCTCTGTCTTAATATCAAGTTCTTCTCCATTTTCTATATTATCTGTATTTGTTATTGAATACTCTGTTTTTGTTTCTTCCTTAACTTCAATTTTCTTATTATCATAAGCAAACTTAGCAATAACACAAATTGATATTAATACCAAAATTAATAATATTATTTTCTTTACTTTTAAATTCCCTGGTAATTTAAATATTCCCATTATAATTCACATCCTTCAAGCAATATTATCTTAAATAACTTCAAAAATATCAACAATTTCTATCTTTTTCGTCTTATTCACAAAAACTTATTAACTTTCTCATTCTTTTTTTATATAATTGTGTTGAAATATTAAATTTATCTATGAGGTATATTATGATTAATCTTATTAAAAAAAATAAAAGTTTTATCTTAGATGTAATAATAATTTTTATAGGAAGCTTTATAGCCTCTATAGGAGTAAATCTATTTTTAGTACATGCTAAACTTCTAAGTGGTGGTGCAACAGGGGTAGCCCTTATTCTAGAATATCTTACTGGAATAAATTCAGGTTATTCAGTATTTGTTATTAACATTCCTTTATTTCTATTAAGTTATAAAAAATTATCAAAGCGTTTTACACTATACTCAGCTGTAGGTATGACTTCTTTATCAGTATCTCTACTTATAACAAAATCCTTTTCTACCATACTTCAAGTAAATGATATATTACTTTATTGTATATATGGTGGTACACTTTGTGGAATTGGTTATGGACTTGTATTTTTAAGAAATGGGTCAACTGGTGGTACTGATATAATAAACATGCTAATTAGACAAAAGTATTCAAACTTTAATGTTGGTTCTTTAAGTTTTTCTTTAAACCTTATTATTGTACTTGTAGGTGCTTTAATATTTGGTTTTCCAAGAGCGTTATATACTCTTATATCAATGTTTATTCAAGGTGTTCTTCTAGATAAAGTACTCAAAGGTTTCTCTAGAAAAAATTTAATGCTTATTCTTACAGATAAAGAATGTGAAGTAATAAATTATATTATGAAAGACTTACATAGAGGTGTAACTTCTCTTGCTGCTAAAGGTGAGTTTACAGAACACGATAGACGTATGCTATACTGCCTAGTAACAACAAGAGAAATGGTTCAATTAAAAAGTAAAATTCTAGAAATAGATTCTAGGGCTTTCATAAGTATATTAGATGTATCAGAAGTCCGTGGAAAAGGCTTCTCAAATATATAAATTTTATTTTAAGCAGGTATCAATTACTTTTCTGATATCTGCTTAAAATAATTTTTAGGCCCTAATTCATAAAGATTATTACCTTCACTATCTATTACAACAACAAGAGGCATATCCTTAACTTCAAGCCTTCTTATTGCTTCAGACCCTAAATCTTCATAAGCAATAATTTCTGACTTTACTATACTCTTTCCAATAAGTGCAGCAGCTCCTCCAATAGCACCGAAGTATACTCCCTTATTTCTCTTCATTGCATCGATAACTTCCTTACTTCTTGCTCCCTTTCCTATCATTCCTGTTAATCCAAGGTCTAATAATCTTGGAGCATATGGGTCCATTCTATAACTTGTTGTTGGACCTGCAGATCCAATAACATGTCCAGGTTTTGCTGGACTTGGTCCTACATAATATATAATTTCATCTTCAACATTTATAGGTAACTTTTCATTTTTATCTAATAATTCTATAAGCCTTTTATGAGCTGCATCTCTTCCTGTATAAATAACTCCAGATAAAAGTACAGTATCTCCAACCTTTAACTTAGTAGTCTTCTCTTTAGTAAGTGGTGTATTTATCTTAATCTCCATATTACTATCATCCTTTCCTATAAAACATATTCCTTATGTCTTGTTGCATGACAATTAATATTAACTGCCACAGGTAATCCTGCAATATGAGTTGGATAAGTTTCAATATTTAAACCTAAAGCAGTAGTTTTTCCTCCAAAACCTTGTGGTCCAATTCCTAAATCATTAATCTTTTGAAGTAATTCCTCTTCAAGATTTTTGTAAAATTCATTTTTATTTCTTATATTAATAGGTCTTATTAAAGCTTTTTTAGCAAGATACGCTGCTTTATCAAAACTTCCACCAATTCCCACTCCTACAACCATAGGTGGACATGGATTAGGACCAGCCTTCTTTACAGTTTCTATAATAAAGTCCTTTACCCCTTGAAGTCCATCTGCTGGTTTTAACATTCCTATTCTACTCATGTTTTCTGAGCCAAAACCTTTAGGAGCAACTGTTATCTTAACCTTATCTCCCTTTACAATATCATAATAAATAAGTGCAGGTGTATTATCTTTAGTATTAATTCTTTCAATAGGGTCACCAACAACAGATTTTCTTAAATATCCTTCTTTATATCCCTGTCTAACACCTTCATTAATGGCATCTTCTAAAAGTCCTCCAGTAAAATGAACTTCTTGTCCAATTTCTAAAAATACACATGCCATTCCTGTATCTTGACACATTGGCATATTATTTTCAGCAGCAATCTTATCATTTAATAAAATCTTATCTAAAACATCTTCTGCTATTAAATAAGGTTCTTCCTCCTTTGACTTTTGCAAAGCATTTTTAATATCTTCCCCAATGAAATAATTAGCTTCAATACATAACTTTTTCACTATGTCTATAACTTCACTAATATGTATTTCTCGCATACAATTGCCTCCTTAATATTTAGTACTATATAATTTTATTGTTTTTCCCTTCTTTTTACAAGGATATATTAGGTATAATTTTACTTATTTAATCTTATATATAAAATAAATACTTATATTAAGGGATTAAGATGAAAAATACTTCAAAAATAATATCTGTATTTACAATACTTCTTATTGTACTTCTATCTTCACTAATAATTTATAATATATATTCTATCTATAAAATACGTAAGAATAATGTATATATTCCACCAAATAGTGTAGATGTATTTCCTGAGTATTAAATATTAAAAAAATAGCTGTATCAAATAAAAACAGCTATTTTTCTATATTTCCATGGGAATTATCTTTTTTCTTCAAAGTATTTATTTACTCCACAAGTTATGCCTTCAACAATTTTTAATTGATGTTCTTCAGTTTTTAATCTCTGCTCTTCAGATGAATTAGATAAAAATCCACACTCAACTATTACACATGCTCCATCATATCCATCTCTCAAAATTTTGTACTGTTTTTTTGCAGCCTTGGCAACTCTTTTATTATTGTCTTCTGTCTTTTCCTTAAGAGAATCCTGCAAAAAATCAGCAACAATATTACTCTTCTCATTATCTGCATACCATACTTGAGCTCCAAAACATTTTTCCGAATTAAATTTATTTTGATGAATAGATATAAATACATCACAATTAGTCTCTTTTTTCATCTCACATCTTTTAGTAAGGTCTGCTACTTTCTTTGAATCTAAAGCAGTATCATCTTCTCTAGTCATATGTACTTTATATCCATCTTTTTCAAGTCTTTCTTTAAGCCTTTTTGAAATTTCTAAGTTTATATCTTTTTCTATAGTACCATTCTTACTTTTAGCTCCCCCATCAGCGCCACCATGACCTGGATCTATTAATATAATTCCCTTACATTCTTCATCAGCATTAACTCTTAAAACTGGAGTTGCAATTATAAAAATGGCTATGATCAATAATAGAAATAACTTATATTTTCTCATTAAAAAATCCTCCACCTAATAATCAATTTATACTTATTATGTGAAGGTTTTTTTACATTTATTCTTTTTTTAATTTATAAATACAGTTAAAAATTTTACACTTTTCTAGAAAAAACAAAGTGGCTGACGCCACGCTTTTCAGCGCAGGAAGCAACTTTGTAAAGCCTATCAAAAGGTTCTAAAATCAAAATAAATTCATCTTAAAATACAATTTAATTATTTTGCTTTTAGGTTCTTTTGCGGCCTACAATTATTTTTTAATGCATTTGACAACTTCTATATGAGAAAGCCAGTCAAAATTAGTGTTTAACATCAGAAAAATTTTATACTTCTCTATGCATTAAAAAAGGACACTTTCCAGTGATTTCTCACTAAAAAATGTCCCATACATATCGAATGAAATCCAATACGTCTTTGCATATTCCACAAAAACTGTACCTCTTGAAAAACAGGTACTCTTTGAATATCTCTGGAAATAAAAACTATCTCTTTGAGAATTGTGGAGCTCTTCTTGCTTTCTTAAGACCGTATTTCTTTCTTTCCTTCATTCTTGGATCTCTTGTTAAGAATCCAGCTTTCTTTAATTCTGGCTTTAAAGCTTCGTCAGCTTTAACTAATGCTCTAGCAATACCGTGTCTGATTGCTCCAGCTTGACCTGTAAATCCACCACCGTGAACATTTACTAAAACGTCAAACTTATCCTTAGTTCCAGTTAAAACTAATGGTTGGTTTACGATCATTCTTAATGTTTCTAAACCAAAAAAGTTTTCGATTTCTCTCTTATTTATAACTACGTTACCGTTACCTGGTACTAGTCTTACTCTTGCAACTGATTTCTTTCTTCTTCCAGTTCCCATATATTGAACTTTTGCCATTTTATACTCCTCCTCCCGAGCTGTGTATTAGTATCTTAATTCAAGTACTTCTGGTTTTTGAGCGTCGTGATTGTGATCTTCGCCTCTATATACTTTTAATTTCTTAAGCATTTGTCTTCCTAAAACACCTGTTGGAAGCATTCTTCTTACTGCTTCTTCAAAAGCTAATTCTGGTTTCTTAGCTAAAACTTCTCTGTATGGAGTTTCTTTTAATCCACCAATATAACCACTGTACTTTCTGAATAATTTTTGATCTAACTTCTTACCAGTTAAAACAACTTTTTCTGCATTGATTACTATAACATAATCTCCACAGTCAACATTTGGTGTAAATGTTGGTTTATTCTTTCCTCTTAATATTGTAGCAACTTGGCTTGCAACTCTTCCTAGTGGCTTACCAGCAGCATCTACAACATACCATTTTCTTTCAACGTCTTGTGCTTTCGCAATGTATGATTTCATCTATTTCCCTCCCTGAACTTACATCTTGCTCTACTTTAATTTAAAAGTATCGCTTATATGTCAAGACCCGGGGCTAGTGGATCTTTTACACATAAATATTTCTAACAAACAAACTTATTATAATACACGCTTACGGGCGTGTCAACATATTTTCTACTTTTTTTGCAATTAATAATAAACTTTTTCTAGCACTAATCCATTAGGCTGAACACATGGTCCTGACTGGTTTCTGTCCTTTGATTCTATAATATTTTCAATAGATTTTGGATCAATTTTGCCTTTTCCAACTTCTAACAATGTGCCCACTATAATCCTGACCATATTATATAAAAAGCCATCTGCAGTAACAAAAATTCTAATAGAATCCCCATCTTTCTCCATGTATAATTCCTTAATTGTTCTTACGGAAGTTTTTACAGAACTACCATTGGTCTTAAACGCAGTAAAATCATGCTTTCCAATAAAATATTTACACGCTTCTTGCATTTTTAATAGATCTAATTCATCTTTTACATGATAAACATAGTTTCTTCCAATAGACACTTTTTCATATCTATTCACTATTGTATAACTATAAGTTTTTCCCTTACTATCATATCTAGCATGAAAACTATCATTAACCTCTTCAGATTTTAAAATTGCAATATCATCTGGTAAATGTCTATTTACAGCTTCTCTAAAACGTTCTGGTGGTATAGAACTATTTGTCTTGAAATTTGCTGTCATTCCTCTTGAATGAACTCCAGCATCTGTTCTAGAACTACCTATTACTTCTATATCCTCTCCAGTAGCTTTTCTAATAGCTTTTTCAAGTTCCTCTTGAATAGTCTTATTATTATTCTGCTTTTGCCATCCTCCATAATTTGTTCCATCGAACTCGAGTATTAGTTTTATATTTTTCATCAACCAAACCTCATTATAATGCAAATCTTACTACAAAACTTGAAATAAATAATATCATAAATATCCCATAAGCAATAGCATCTCTATAAGAATATTTAAGTTCTTTCATTCTTGTCCTTCCAGCTCCACCTCTATAGCATCTTGATTCCATTGCCATAGCTAATTCATCTGCTCTTCTAAAAGAACTTATGAATAGTGGTACTAAAATAGGAATTAAATTCTTTGCTTTTTCAATTATATTTCCACTGTCAAAATCTGCACCTCTTGCCTTTTGTGCTTTCATAATTTTATCAGTTTCCTCCATAAGAGTAGGAATAAATCTTAATGCAATTGTCATCATCATAGCTAATTCATGTGCTAAAGTTTTACCTATTGGTCTAAGAAGTCTTTCTATACCATCTGTTAATTCAATAGGTGATGTTGTTAAAGTAAGTAATGAAGTACCAATTATTAAGAATACTAATCTTAATGCCATAAATGCAGCAGTACTTAACCCTTCTTTATATATTTTCAGAAACCCTAATTGAAAAATAAGAGTATCTTCTGTACCTTTTATCATAAAAATATTTAAAATTCCTGTAATTAATACTAAAACTAGAATAGGTTTTAATCCTTTTAAGATAAACTTTAAAGGAACTTTAGAATTAATAATTACTGCTCCTAAAAAAGCAACAATTAAAATATATCCTGGGAACTTATTCATAACAAATAATGAAACAATAAATAAGATTGATATAATAATCTTGGTTCTTGGATCAAGCTTATGCGTAAAAGATTCTCCAGGTATATATTGACCTATAGTTATATCTTGCAACATATATTCTCCTCCTTACTTATTGTTTTTTATAAATTTCAATATTTCTGCCTTAGCTTGCTCTATAGTATAAGCATTTTCTAACACATCAAAACCTTTTTCTCTTAAAGCTCTCATTAAATATGTAACCTGAGGTACTGCAAGACCAATTTTCTCAAGTTTTTCTACTTCTTTAAAGACCTCTTCAGGCTTTCCTTGAAGTACAACAGAGCCATTATCCATAACGATAACCTTTTTTGCTATTTTAGCTACATCCTCCATGCTATGACTAACTAATACTATAGTCATACCATATTCATCATGAAGTTTCTTAATCTGACCTAAAATATCATCTCTTCCTTTAGGATCTAAACCAGCTGTAGGCTCATCTAATATTAATACAGAAGGTTTCATAGCAATTACTCCTGCAATTGCAACTCTTCTTTTTTGTCCTCCACTTAAATCAAAAGGAGACTTATCTTTAAAATAGTCATAATTTAATCCAACCATTTGCATTGAGTCTTTAACTCTTTCATTTATTTCTTCATCACTTAATCCTAAGTTCTTAGGTCCATAAGCTATATCTTTAGCAATAGTTTCTTCAAATAATTGATATTCTGAATATTGAAATACTAATCCAACCTTTTTTCTAACGTCAGTAAGTTTAATATTTTTAGATGTAATATCTATATCATCAACAAATATTTTTCCACTTGATGGCTTTAATAATCCATTCATATGCTGAATAAGTGTTGATTTTCCCGAACCTGTATGACCTATTAAAGCAACAAAATCTCCGTCTTCTATCTCAATATTAACATCGTTTAATGCTTTTTTTTCAAATGGTCCATCAGGCATATATATGTGTGTTAAATTTTCTATTTTAATTGACATAACGCATCCACCATCTCATCTATGTTTAATATTTCTGAACTAACTTCAATTCCTTCCTTTTGCAATTCATATGCTAATTCAGTAACTTGTGGAACATCTAATCCTATTTTTTTCATTGTTTCCACCTTAGAAAATACCCTTTTAGGAGTCCCTTGCATAATAATCTTTCCATCATCAACAACAACTATTCTATCTCCTAGTGCTGCTTCATCCATATAATGAGTTATTAAAACTATTGTTATTCCATGATTCTTATTTAAATCAAGTATACTATCCATAACATCTCGTCTTCCACTTGGATCTAACATAGCTGTAGGTTCATCAAAGACTATACAATCTGGCTGCATTGCTAATACACCAGCAATAGCAACTCTCTGCTTTTGTCCTCCAGATAATAGATGAGGTGCATGCCTCTTATACTCGCTCATACCAACTCTTTCTAAACTTTCATCCACTCTTCTTCTTATTTCTATTGGTTCTACTCCTAAGTTTTCTGGTCCAAAAGCAACATCTTCTTCAACAATTGTAGCAACTAATTGATTATCTGGATTTTGAAATACCATTCCCGCCTTACTTCTTATATCCCATACACTCTCTGGATTAGAAGTATCTAATTCATTAACCATTACTGTTCCTGAACTAGGCTGCAACAAAGCATTAATATGTTTAGCAATAGTTGATTTTCCTGAACCATTATGCCCTAATACAACAAGAAATTCTCCTTTTTTAACATCTAAATCTATTCCTTTAATTGCATATCTTTCAACTTCTTTTTCATCTTCAATTGAAGTGTACTTATATGTTACATCTTGGAACTTTATCATATCTTCACTCATATAATTCCTCCAAATAATTTACTAACTTTTATATATTATACAAAAGATATTTATTTACGTAAATAATCAGCACATATCTTCTCTATAATGTATAAACCCTAATATCACAAAATGGGGATTAAGTTTAACTTAATCCCCTTACTGTAATTATACTAATTCAAGTATAACAACTTCAGCTCCGTCCCCTCTTCTAGGACCTTTTTTATACATTCTTGTATATCCACCGTTTCTTTCAGCGTATTGTGGAGCTATATTATCAAAAAGATTTTTTACTACTGCTTCTTCTTGAACATAAGATAAAACTTGTCTTCTTGCGTGAAGATCTCCTCTTTTAGCAAGAGTGATCATTTTTTCTGCAATACTTCTAGTTTCCTTAGCTCTTGTTACAGTTGTTTCAATTTTACCATGCTTTAAAAAGCTTGTAACAAGACTTCTAAGCATAGCTTTTCTTTGGTCTGTAGAAAGACCTAACTTACGATAACCTGCCATGGATTTTTACCTCCTTACTCGTCGTTTAGTTTTAAAGATAAACCTAACTCTTTTAGTTTATGTTCAACTTCTTCTAAGGATTTCTTTCCTAGATTTCTAACCTTCATCATATCATCCATAGATCTTGTAGCAAGTTCTTGAACAGTATTGATTCCAGCTCTCTTTAAACAGTTATAAGATCTAACTGATAAGTCAAGTTCTTCAACTGTCATTTCTAGTACTTTTTCCTTTTTATCTTCTTCTTTTTCAATCATTATTTCAACATCATTAGTATTATTTGTTAATGACATGAATAATTTGAAATGTTCTATAAGAATCTTAGCCGATAAACTTATCGCTTCATCAATTTTTATAGTACCATTAGTCCATATTTCTAATGTTAACTTATCATAATCAGTAATCTGACCAACTCTTGTATTCTCTACAGTAAAGTTAACTCTTTTTACTGGTGTGTATATTGAATCTACAGCAATTGCAGAAATAGGTAAATCTTCACTCTTATTCTTATTTTGAGTTACATATCCTCTTCCCTTATTAACTGTTAATTCCATATAAAGTCTTCCGTCATCATCAAGAGTTGCAATATGTAAATCTTTATTAACAACCTCAACATCTCCATCAGTCTTTATATCTGCGCCTGTTACAACGCCTGGTCCTTTTGCATCTATATATATAGTCTTAGGACCTTCACCATTCATTCTTAAAGCTAAAGCTTTTATGTTAAGAATTAATTCTGTAACATCTTCTTTAACTCCTTGCACAGTAGAGAATTCATGAAGTACTCCATCTATCTTAACAGATGTTGTTGCTGCACCTGGTAAAGATGATAATAAAATTCTTCTAAGTGCATTACCTAAAGTAATTCCATATCCTCTTTCTAAAGGTTCAACTACATATTTTCCATAAGTACCATCTTCATTCGCTTCTACACATTCGATTATTGGCTTTTCTATTTCTAACATACACAAACCCTCCTTAATATTAAAATGGCAACCTTCTGAGGGCAACTGATTCTATATTTGCTGTAATAAATAAATTTATACAGCAAATATTTATATATATTACTTGCT
Organism: Clostridium sp. DSM 8431; assembly: GCF_900116755.1. Lineage (GTDB taxonomy): Bacteria > Bacillota > Clostridia > Clostridiales > Clostridiaceae > Clostridium. The sequence continues at coordinate 14,996 of NZ_FPBY01000004.1, read as the reverse complement.
GTATAACTCAACGATAAGAGTTTCATTAACTGGAACGTCAATATCTTCTCTTGTTGGTTCAGCAACTACTTTGCCTTCGTAGTTTTCAACATTTGCTTCTAACCATTTTGGTAATGTCTTTGGATTTTCAGCAAAAGTCTTGAATTTTTCGCTTCCTCTGCTCTTTTCAGCAACAGTTATTACATCGTTAACTGATACTTTGTATGAAGCAATATCAACTTTCTTACCATTTACTAAGAAATGTCCATGAGTTACTAATTGTCTAGCTTCATTTCTTGATGCACCGTAACCTAATCTATAAACTACGTTATCAAGTCTTAATTCTAATAATTTTAATAGGTTTTCACCTGTAATTCCTCTTAGACGTTCAGCCTTTTCATAATAACTTCTGAATTGGCTTTCTAAAACGCCATATATTCTTTTTGCTTTTTGCTTTTCTCTTAATTGAACACCGTATCCAGATATCTTCTTCTTGTCTGCTCCATGTTGTCCTGGTGCATAACTTCTTCTAGCAAAAGCACATTTATCTGTATAACATCTATCCCCTTTAAGGAATAATTTCATACCTTCTCTTCTACATAATCTACATGTAGCTCCAGTATATCTTGCCATAAATTACACCTCCTGTATGGTCGTACTAGACTCTTCTTCTTTTTGGTGGTCTACATCCGTTGTGTGGAATTGGAGTAACATCTTTAATTAAAGTCACTTCTAATCCTGCTGCTTGTAAAGATCTGATAGCTGCTTCTCTACCAGCACCTGGTCCCTTTACATATACTTCTATGCTCTTTAATCCATGTTCCATTGCTGCTTTAGCTGCAGTTTCTGCTGCCATTTGTGCTGCGAAAGGAGTGCTCTTCTTTGATCCTCTGAAACCAAGAGCTCCTGCACTTGACCAAGATAAAGCATTTCCTGCTGCATCTGTTAAAGTAACAATTGAGTTATTGAAAGTTGACTTGATGTGTGCTGCACCATGCTCAACGTTTTTTCTTTCTTTTCTTCTTCTAGTCTTTTTAACTTTTTGAGCTGCCATTATCTTACCTCCTTATTATTACTTCTTCTTATTTGCGATAGTCTTCTTAGGACCTTTTCTAGTTCTCGCATTAGTCTTAGTTTTTTGTCCTCTAACTGGAAGACCTTTTCTATGTCTAATTCCTCTATAGCATCCTATTTCTTGTAATCTCTTAATGTTTAAAGCAACGTCTCTTCTTAAGTCACCTTCAACATTTAAGTTCTTATTAATGTAAGTTCTGATTTCGTTAACTTCGTCTTCTGAAAGATCTTTAATTCTTGTATCAGGATTGATTCCTGTAACAGCTAATATCTTTTGAGAAGTTGATAATCCTATACCAAATATATAAGTTAAACCAATCTCAACTCTTTTTTCTCTTGGTAAATCGATACCTGCAATTCTTGCCATTGAAATTTACACCTCCTGGTAATTAAAATGCCTTAAAAAGTTGATTTATAGTATATAATAAAATTTTAGGCATAAGAGAGATAACTCTCTATGTCAGCCGCTCCTAAAACCTAATTATTAAATTAATGCCTATATAATCATATTTGACTTTACTATAAAAGTCAATAAATTTTAAATGCCTTAACTGTATTTTTTGTCTAATATATTTATCTATTAGCCTTGTTTTTGCTTGTGCTTTGGATTTTCACAGATTACCATTACTCTTCCTTTTCTTCTTATAATCTTGCACTTTTCGCAAATAGGCTTAACTGATGGTCTTACTTTCATAGCTAACCCTCCTTGTATTTGTCATGATAGAATATTTCTATCTTATTTAGCTCTCCAAGTAATTCTACCTCTTGTTAGATCATAAGGTGAAAGCTCAACTGTAACTTTATCACCTGGTAAAATTCTTATGAAGTTCATTCTTAATTTTCCTGATATATGTGCTAAAATCTTATGCCCACTTTCAAGTTCAACTTGAAACATAGCATTTGGTAGAGCCTCTAAGACTGTACCTTGCATTTCTATTACATCATCTTTTGACATAAGGTAATCAACCCTCCTTAACAATGCCTTCAAATTTTAAAAATCTCTTAATTTCTAAGTTTGTACTTTCTTCTTTTATATATATAGCTGCCTTTAATTCATCATCAATTGTTTTTAAAAAATCTAAATGCTTGATTTTTTTCTTCTTTGGGTTTTCTAATGTTTTTGTACCACCATTTGTTAGTAATACATATTCATTATCTATTATCCCAGTAATCACATATAAATGATTAACATCTCTACCAGCCTTAGAACGTACTACTCTTCCAATCAAGTCATTGTTTTGCAAATTTTATTCACCTCGATGATTACCTTAGTATAAATTAACATAACTAAGTAATGTAAATTTATAACTAAGCAACACTTTATTTAATCAGTGTTAATATTTCCGGTCCATCTGGTAAAATTGCAACAGTATTCTCATAATGTGCTGATAATTTTCCGTCTCTTGTTACAACAGTCCAATTATTTCTTAAAGTTTTCACTTTAAAATCTCCTACATTAACCATTGGTTCAATTGCAAGAACCATTCCTTCTGTAAGTTTAGGACCTTTACCGGATCTCCCGAAATTAGGTACTTCAGGATCTTCGTGAACACTTCTTCCAATTCCATGTCCAACATAATCTCTTACTATAGAGAAACCTGAAGCTTCAACATATCTTTGTATTTCATGTGAAATATCTGTTAACCTATTGCCTATCTGAGCAAATTTAATTCCCTCAAAAAAGCTTTCTTTAGTAACTTCAATTAATTTTTCAGCATCAATTGAAACATTTCCTACAGGAAACGTTCTGGCTGCATCTCCATGAAAGCCATTAAAGCATGCACCACAATCAACACTTACAATATCTCCATCTTTCAAGATATATTCTCCTGGTATCCCATGTACTACTTCCTCATTAACAGATATACATAAAGCTGCTGGAAAACCATATAATCCTTTAAAGGATGGCTTTGCTCCACACTTAATTATAAATTCTTCTGCAATTCTGTCTAATTCTGCAGTAGTTATACCAGGTCTTATATTTTCCTCTACAAGCAGTAAAGTTTCAGCTACTATTCTTCCAGCCTTACGCATAAGATCTATTTCATGATGTTTTTTGTATTTAATCATTATTTAGAGCTTCCTAATGTATCGCAAATGCTTTCGAATACTTCATTAATAGCTTTTGTTCCATCTACTACTGAAAGTAAATTTTTCTTTTTATAAAAATCAATTAGTGGCTGAGTTTGTTTTTCATATACATCAAGTCTTTCCTTAACTGTCTCTTCTGTATCATCTTTTCTTTGAATAACTTCTGTTCCACAAAGCTGACACTTTCCATCAATAGCAGGGTTAAACTTAATATGATAACTTGCTCCGCATGAAGGACAAACTCTTCTTCCTGTCATTCTTTCAAGAATAAAATCACTTGGTACATCTATTAATAAAGCTGTATTTAATGATTCGTTTCTTTCATTTAAAAATGCTTCAAGAGCTTCTGCTTGACTAACTGTTCTTGGGAATCCATCTAAAAGATATCCTGATTTACAATCATCTTCTTTAAGTCTTTCCTTAACCATGTTTATAGTCACTTCATCTGGTACTAACTGACCGTTATCCATATAGCTTTTTGCTTCAATTCCTAGAGGAGTATTTTCTGAAATGTTCTTTCTGAAAATATCCCCTGTTGAAATATGTGGAATTGAATATCTATTACTAATTGACTTTGCCTGTGTTCCTTTTCCAGCTCCTGGAGGACCTAATAATACTATCTTCACTGGCGTCATCTCCATATTTTAATTATCTATTTAAGAAATCCTTCATAATGACGCATGATCATTTGAGATTCTAATCTCTTTGAGAAATCTAATGCCACACCAATTATTATTAGTATAGCTGTTGCGCCAAATGAAATGTTTTTAAAATCTGTATATGAATCAACAAGTACTGGAATTACAGCTAAAATTGCTGCGTAAATTCCTCCTACAACAGAGATTCTTGCAACGATACGTTCAAAGAATTTTGTTGTTTGTTCACCTGGTCTTATTCCTGGTACAAAACCAGCAGACTTATTTAAGTTTTCTGCAAGTTCATCAGGTTTTAATGTTACTTCATTATAGAACCAAGTAAAGAATATTGTTAATATTGCATATACTACTGGATACATCCATGTACTTTTATTAAAAATACTATACTTACTTGTAAGAATCCATTGAGCCCAATCCTTGCTTGGGAAGAAATTAGCAATTGCTTCTGGGAATCCCATCACTGACATTGCAAATATTATTGCAATAACAGCTGCTCCAATTATACTAAATGGAATATGAGTCGATTGTCCCTTCATCACTTTGTTTCCTACAGCTTTACCTGCATATTGTACAGGTACTCTTCTTTCAGCTAAGCTGAAATAAACTGCTGAAATTAGAAGTACAAAAACTCCTACAAAAAATAATGCTAATTCTACTATTGTTACAGTACCAGCTTCCTCTAATTGGAATATTCTAGCTGCTGTAAGTGGTAGTCTCGAAATAATATTTACAAAAATTAAGATAGATGTTCCGTTTCCAAAACCTTTTACTGTAATTTGGTCTCCAAGCCATATACAAAATGTAGATCCAACAACTAAAGAAAGAAGTACTATTAAATACTCTGGAGTTGTCATTCCCATTGTTCCACCTTTTTGAGATAAGGAAGCAACTACTCCATAAGAAAGAGTAATTGCAATAACAATAGCTAAATAACGTGTCCATTGTTGTATTTTCTTTCTTCCTTCTTCACCTTCTTTTTGAATTTGTTCTAAAGAAGGTATACCAATTGTTAATAATTGCATGATTATTGAAGCATTAATATATGGCATTACACCAAGTGCTAAAATACTGAAGTTACTGAATGCTCCTCCAGATATTAAATCATAGAAACCAAGTAATCCACTTTGAGAAACTTGTTGTTGCAAGAAAGTAGAATCAATTCCTGCAACAGGGATATGAGTTCCCATTCTGAATATTGCTATTAAAGCAATTGTCCAAAAAAACTTTTTTCTCAAATCTGGGACCTTCCAGGCATTACGTAGGGTTGATAGCATATTAAATCACCTCAACTTTTCCTCCAGCTGCTTCTATTTTTTCAACAGCAGCCTTTGATAGCTTACATCCTTTTATAGTTAAGCTTTTTTCCAAGTTTCCGTTTCCTAATATCTTAACTCCATCCATTACTTTACTTATTACTCTGTTTTCAAGTAAAACTTCTGGAGTAACTTCTGTTCCATTTTCAAATATATTTAATCTGTCAACATTTATGCTAACGATTTTCTTAGCAAATATATTTGTGAATCCTCTCTTTGGAAGTCTTCTGTAAAGAGGCATTTGACCCCCTTCAAAACCAGGTCTAACTCCACCGCCTGATCTAGCTTTTTGACCTTTTTCACCTTTACCAGTGTTTCTTCCTAATCCAGAACCAGTACCTCTACCTACTCTTTTAGGAGCTTTTCTGCTACCAGCTGCTGGTTTTAATTCATGAAGTTTCATATTCAGTGCACCTCCTCTTTATTTATATTTCTTCTACTTTTAATAAGTAATCTATCTTGTTAATCATACCTTGTATTTGAGGAGTTCCCTCATGTTCTACTGTCTTACCGATTTTTTTAAGTCCAAGGGCATTTGCAGTAGCGATATGGTCTTTCTTTCTACCTATTAAGCTCTTTACTAATGTAACTCTTAACTTTGCCATCGCAAGATACCTCCTAACCTAATATCTCTTCAACAGATTTTCCTCTTAATCTAGCTATATCTTCAGCTGTTCTTAAGTTTGCTAATCCGTTAATTGTTGCATTTACCATGTTTCTTGGATTATTTGAACCTAGAGACTTAGCTCTAACGTCCTTTAATCCTGCTAATTCAAGTACAGCTCTTGCTGGTCCACCAGCGATAACTCCTGTACCTTCTTTAGCTGGCATTATAAGAACCTTACCAGTTCCGAAAGTTCCGTAGATTTCGTGAGGAACTGTAGTTCCAACCATAGAAACTTCTACTAGGTTCTTCTTAGCATCTTCTATTCCTTTTCTAATTGCTACAGGGATTTCAATAGATTTACCCATACCAACACCAACATGACCGTTTTCGTCTCCGACAACTACAAGTGCGCTGAATCTGAAGTTTCTACCACCCTTAACAACCTTAGTAACTCTGTTTATGAAAACAACCTTTTCCTTAAGGTCTAGTGTACTAGGATCGATTCTCATTTATTTCCCTCCTTATTATTAGAACTTTAATCCTGCTTCTCTAGCAGATTCTGCTAATTGTTGTACTCTTCCGTGATAGATGTATCCACCTCTATCAAATACAACTTCTGTAATTCCTTTATCTAAAGCTTTCTTAGCTACTAATTCACCAACAACTTTAGCTCCTTCTTTGTTACCACCTTTAGCTGAAAAATCTTTTTCAACACTTGAAGCAGCAACTAAAGTTACAGCATTTACATCATCAATAATTTGTGCGTATATATTTTTTGAACTTCTATATACTGAAAGTCTTGGTCTTTCAGGAGTACCGAAAACTTTCTTACGTACTCTAAGGTGACGTCTTGCTCTCTTTGCCTTCTTATCAGCCTTCTTGAACATAAAGCTCACTCCTTCCTATTATTTCTTACCAGTTTTACCTTCTTTACGTCTGATATATTCGCCTTCAAACTTAATACCCTTACCTTTGTATGGTTCTGGTCTTCTCCAACGTCTTATATCAGCAGCTTGAGCTCCTACTCTTTCCTTATCGATACCCTTGATCACAACTTTTGTTGGAGCTGGAGTTTCGAAAGTAATTCCATCCATTGGCTCAACTTCAACTGGGTGTGAGAATCCAAGATTCATTACAAGCTTCTTACCTTGTAATTGAGCTCTATAACCTACACCAACTAATTCTAAAGTCTTTTGATAACCTTCATTAGTTCCAATTACCATGTTATTTATAAGTGCTCTTGTTAATCCGTGAAGAGCTCTATGATCTTTTTGATCACTTGGTCTTGTAACAACAACTTCGTTGTTTTCAACCACTATATTCATGTCTTTGTGCATAGCTTTTACTAACTCACCTTTTGGCCCTTTTACTGTAACAACATTGTCTGGTGTTACAGTAACAGTTACGCCAGCAGGTATAGTTATTGGTAATCTACCTACTCTAGACATAATTGCACCTCCTGTTGTTTCTTTGAACAAATTAAATTTGTTACTATATTTTCTATAATATATGTTTTACCAAACGTAGCAAACTACTTCTCCGCCTAGTCCCATTTTTCTAGCTTCTCTATCTACCATGATTCCTTTTGATGTAGATATAACAGCTATTCCTAGTCCGTTTAATACCTTTGGAGTTTCGTCTTTCTTACAGTAAACTCTTAAACCTGGCTTAGATATTCTCTTTATACCAGTGATAACTCTTTCTTTGTTTGAACCATATTTAAGTGAAATTCTTAACATTGGAACTACTCCATCGTTATATTCGTTAATTTCCTTAATATATCCTTCTTGTAATAATATATTTGCAAGAGCCTTCTTTATATTTGAAGAAGGTACCTCTACTACTTCATGTCTAACAGCATTTGCGTTTCTGATACGTGTTAGCAAATCTGCTATAGGATCTGTCATAACCATTAATTGTGCCTCCTTTCGACTATCTTTATATTACCAACTTGCTTTCTTGCAACCAGGGATTTGGCCCTTGTAAGCAAGTTCTCTAAAGCAAATACGGCATATACCGAATTTTTTAAGTACTGCATGTGGTCTACCACATATTCTACATCTAGTATAAGCTCTAGTCTTATACTTTGGTTCTTTGCTCCACTTTTCAATTATAGCTTTACGTGCCACAACTATCCCTCCTTATTAATGAGCGAATGGCATTCCAAGGAATCTTAATAATTCTCTTGCTTCTTCGTCAGTGTTTGCAGTTGTAACGAAGATGATATCCATTCCTCTTACCTTATCGATCTTATCGTATTCTATTTCTGGGAATATTAATTGTTCCTTAATTCCTAGAGAATAATTACCTCTACCATCAAAAGCCTTACTTGAAACACCTCTGAAATCTCTAACTCTTGGTAAAGCTATTGTCATTAATTTGTCAGCAAATTCATACATCTTTGCCTTTCTTAATGTAACTTTACAACCTATTGGCATATTTTCTCTTATTTTAAAGTTTGCAACTGATTTTCTTGCTCTAGTTAATATTGGTTTTTGACCAGCTATTATAGTTAAATCATTAACTGCAGACTCTAAAACTTTTTGGTTTTCTTTAGCTTCACCAACACCCATGTTGATTACTATTTTTTCAAGTCTTGGAACTTCCATTATATTTTTATATCCGAACTTTTCGATCATTGCTGGTATAATTTCTTTTTCATACTTCTCTTGAAGTCTTGTCATCATGCTGAGTTACCTCCTTTCAGAATCTTAGAATGTTTCGCCGCACTTCTTGCAAACTCTTACTTTAGCTCCGTCTTCTAATAACTTAGTGCTAATTCTTGTAGCAGATTTGCATTTTGTACAATATAACATTACTTTTGAGCTGTTTATAGCAGCTTCTCTTTCTATAATAGCACTTTCAGCTTGGTTTCTTGTAGCTTTTTGGTGCTTCTTAACTATGTTAACTCCTTTAACAAGGACTTTTCCTGTTTTAGGATATGCTTTTAAAACTTCTCCAGTCTTACCTTTGTCTTTACCTGAAATTACGACTACAGTATCGTTCTTTTTTACATGTATCTTCAAGTAAGCCACCTCCTTCTATTATAGAACTTCTGGTGCTAATGATAATATCTTATTAAATTCTTTATCTCTTAGCTCCCTAGCAACTGGTCCGAAGATACGAGTTCCTCTTGGTTGCTTATCATCTTTTATTATAACTGCAGCATTTTCATCAAATTTAATATATGAACCATCTGCTCTTCTTAATCCTCTTACAGATCTAACTATTACAGCTTTAACTACTTCACCTTTTTTAACAACTCCGCCTGGTGTTGCACTTTTAACGCTAGCAACTATTACATCTCCAATGTTACCGAACTTTCTTTTAGATCCGCCTAAAACTCTGATACACATTATTTCCTTAGCGCCTGAGTTGTCTGCTACCTTTAATAAGGTTTGTTGTTGTATCATTGAATTACCCTCCTTTCAGTCTTAAAGCCTATTTAGCTTTTTCAACTATTTCAACAAGTCTCCATCTCTTATCTTTAGATAATGGTCTAGTTTCCATTATTAATACAGTATCATTAACTTTTGCTTCATTATTTTCATCATGAGCTTTGAACTTTGTAGTTCTATTAACTGTCTTTCCATATAGTGGATGTCTAACCTTAGTTTCAACAGCAACTACGATAGTCTTATCCATCTTATCTGAAACAACTCTACCAATTCTTTTTTTTCTTAATCCTCTTTCCATTAGGGCATACCTCCTTCCAGAATTACTGTTGAACCCTTAACTCTTCTTCTCTTAAGATGGTTTTTATTTGGGCTATAGATTTCTTTACTTCTCTTATTCTCATAGGATTTTCTAATTGTCCTGTAGCTAATTGGAATCTTAAGTTGAATAATTCAGCTTTAAGGTCTCCTAATTTTACTACTAAATCTTGAGGATTACTTGCTCTTAATTCTTTAACTTCTCTAGCCTTCATTATTCTTCACCACCCATTTCCTCAAAATCTCTTCTTGTAACAAACTTAGTTTTTACAGGAAGTTTGTGTGATGCAAGTCTCATTGCTTCTCTTGCAACTTCTTCATTAACTCCTGATAATTCGAATAATACTCTACCAGGTTTAACAACAGCTACCCAATATTCAGGTGCTCCTTTACCTTTACCCATTCTAGTACCGATTGGTTTACTAGTTATTGGCTTATCTGGGAAAATCTTTATCCAAAGTTTTCCTCCTCTTTTAATGTATCTATTAATAGCAATTCTGGCAGCTTCTATTTGGTTACTCTTTACCCAACCACAAGTAGTAGCTTGAATACCGAAATCTCCGTAAGCTAGGAAATTTCCTCTAGTTGCTTTACCTTTCATTCTACCACGTTGTACCTTACGATGCTTTACTCTTTTAGGCATTAACATGATCTATTCCTCCTTTCTATGCTTGAGCTTCTTCCTTCTCAACCTTTTTAGTTGGAAGCACTTCTCCATTATAAACCCAAACCTTAACTCCGATTTTTCCGTATGTTGTATCTGCTTCAGCAAATCCATACTCTATATCTGCTCTTAATGTTTGTAGTGGAATTGTTCCTTCATGATATTGTTCAGTTCTAGCCATTTCAGCTCCACCAAGTCTACCAGAACAAGCAGTTTTAACACCTTTAACTCCATGTTTCATAGCTCTTTGGATTGTTTGCTTCATAGCTCTTCTAAATGATACTCTCTTTTCTAATTGAGCAGCAATGTTTTCTGCCATTAATTGAGCATCTGCTTCAGCGTTCTTAACTTCAACTATATTGATTAATACGTTCTTACCAGCTATAATCTTAGTTAATTTAGCTTTTAAAGCTTCAATACCTGCTCCACCTTTTCCTATAACAACACCTGGTTTAGCAGTGTGTATATTTAACTTAACTCTTTTTGTAGTTCTTTCTATTTCAACTTTAGAAATACCAGCTGAGAAAAGTTCTTTTTTAACGAATTTTCTTATCTTATCATCTTCTATTAAGTTGTCTGCAAAGTTCTTCTTATCAGCATACCACTTTGCGTCCCAATCCTTAATTACTCCGACTCTAAGTCCATGAGGATTTACTTTTTGACCCACTTATCTTTCCCTCCTTCTTCTAAGCTCTTTCTTTAACAACTACTGTTATATTGCTTGTTTTCTTAAGAATTTTAAATGCTTTACCGTGGTCCATAGGTCTGAATCTCTTAAGTGTTGGACCTTGACCAACATATATTTCTGATACATATAACTTATCTGTATCTAATGCAAAATTGTTTTCTGCATTTGCAACAGCAGACTTTAATACTTTATTAATTACTACTGCAGCTTCTCTTGGAGTATATTGTAAAATAGCAAAAGCTTCTTTAACATCTTTTCCTCTTATTAAATCAGTAACAGCTCCTACTTTAATTGGAGACATTCTTACGTATTTAGCTACGGCTTTAGCTTCTCTAGCTTCCATCTATAATCCTCCTTTCCAGGCTTCTATTATTTCTTAGATTTCTTATCTGTGTCAACATGGCCTCTGTAAGTTCTTGTTAATACGAACTCACCAAGCTTATGTCCAACCATATCTTCTGATATATATACAGGAACATGCTTTCTTCCATCGTGAACAGCAATTGTATGTCCTATCATTTGTGGGAAAATTGTTGAACTTCTTGACCAAGTCTTAACAACTTTCTTATCTCCACTTGCATTCATTTCTTCAACCTTTTTTAATAATCCTGCATGGATAAAAGGTCCCTTCTTAACTGATCTACTCACTAAATTTGCCTCCCTTCACAAACATCAGGCCGCCGACAAGTTAGGAAGAGAATTCTCTATTCTCTTCTTACTACTTGGCGTTTCTATTCTTAATAATGAATCTATCTGAATACTTCTTATTCTTTCTAGTTTTGTATCCAAGTGCTGGTTTACCCCAAGGAGTAACTGGACTTGGTCTACCAACTGGTGACTTACCTTCACCACCACCATGAGGGTGATCATTAGGGTTCATTACAGAACCTCTTACTGTAGGTCTCCATCCTAAATGTCTCTTTCTACCAGCCTTACCTAAGTTAACTATATCATTAGTTGAGTTAGATATTGTACCGACAGTAGCTCTACATTCTATTCTTACATATCTCATTTCACCTGAAGGTAATCTTAATGTAGCATAGTTACCTTCCTTAGCCATTAATTGTGCTGAGTTACCAGCAGATCTAACTAATTGGCCACCTTTACCAGCTTGTAATTCAATGTTATGAACTATTGTACCTACTGGTATGTTCTTTAATGGAAGAGCATTTCCTGGTTTGATATCTGCTTCTGATCCAGATACTACTGTATCTCCAACTTTTAATCCTGCTGGAGCAATGATGTATCTCTTTTCACCATCTGCGTATACAACTAAAGCGATATATGCTGATCTGTTTGGATCGTATTCTATAGTTGCAACCTTTGCTGGAATTCCATCTTTATTTCTCTTGAAATCTATAATTCTATATTTTCTTTTAGCACCACCACCGTGATGTCTAACAGTTATTTTACCTTGTGCATTTCTACCACCTGTTTTCTTTAATGAAACAAGAAGTGACTTTTCAGGTGAATTTGAAGTTATTTCTTCAAATGTTGGCATAGTCATTTGTCTTCTTGAAGGGGTAGTTGGTCTAAACTTTTTAACTGCCATTGGTTTTCCCTCCTTTTTTAAGCTTATCTGGTACCGTTGTACCAATACTTCACTTTACTATTGTTGTAAACCTTCGAAGAATTCTATACCCTTGCTTCCTTCAGCAAGTGTAATTATAGCTTTCTTGTAGTCAGCTCTCTTTCCTACATGTACGCCCATTCTCTTAGTTTTTCCCATAGTTCTTATAGTTTGAACATTAGCAACTTTAACGCCAAATACTTCTTCAACAGCTCTCTTTATTTGAGATTTGTTTGAATCGATATGAACTATGAAAGTGTACTTATTTTCTGCCATAGCTGTCATAGTCTTTTCAGTTATAACAGGTCTTCTGATTATATCATGGCTTACCATTTTCATTATGCGTACACCTCCTCAATCTTTGATACAGCATCTTTTGTCATGATTACTTTTTCATATTTTAATAAATCATAAACATTGATGTTGTTTGCAGGTATTATGTTAACACCTTCTATGTTTCTAGCTGATTTGTAAGCTACTTCATCAGCTTCAGCAGTTACTATTAAAGTTTTCTTGAAACCTAATGTTTTAATCATTTCAGCAACTTGTTTAGTTTTGATTGATTCGAAAGCTAAATCTTCCATAACAATCATTTCTCCTGCTACAACTTTACTAGTTAAAGCAGATTTAAGAGCTACTCTTCTCATGCTCTTTGGCACTGAGATTCTGTAATCTCTTGGCTTTGGTGCGAATACTATACCACCTTTGATCCATTGTGGAGCTCTGATTGAACCTTGTCTAGCTCTACCAGTTCCTTTTTGTCTCCAAGGTTTGATTCCGCCTCCTCTAACTTCAGCTCTAGTCTTAGCTGATTGAGTTCCTTGTCTCTTATTTGCAAGTAATGCAACAACTACTTGATGCATAGCATCTTGATTTACTTCAACTCCGAATACACCTTCGTTTAATGTAAAATCACCAACTTGCTTTCCTTCTTTATTAAATAATCCTACTGTAGGCATCCTGCTTCCTCCTTTCTTCTAGAAATTAAGCTTTAACTGCGTTTCTTATTACTACTGTACCTTTGTTAGGTCCTGGGATACCACCCTTAACTAGTATTAAGTTCTTCTCAGCTATAACCTTAACTACTTCTAAATTCATAACAGTTTTATTTTCTGAACCCATATGTCCTGGCATACGTTTGTTTTTGAATGTCTTTGATGGATCTGAAGAAGCTCCCATTGATCCAGGTGCTCTCTTAAACTTAGAACCGTGAGACATTGGTCCTCTTTGTTGGTTCCATCTCTTAATTACACCTTGGAATCCCTTACCTTTAGAAACTCCTGATACATCTACTTTATCTCCTGCAGCAAATATTTCAGCAGTAATTTCTTGACCCACTTCATATTCACTTACATCTTCCATTCTGAATTCCTTAAGAGTTCTCTTAACAGAAACTCCTGCCTTAGCGAATTCTCCTTTAGCAGGTTTGTTAACTAATTTTTCTCTTATATCACCAAAACCTACTTTTATAGCTTCATATCCATCATTTTCAGTTGTTTTCTTTTGAACAACAACACATGGACCAGCTTCTACTACTGTTACTGGAACTACTTTACCATTTTCGTCGAAAATTTGAGTCATTCCTATTTTCTTACCAATAATAGCTTTTTTCATTTACTTGCACCTCCAAAACTAATTAGCGGATTGCTTACGCAATCATAATAGTTCATATTTCTATTTAAAACTATTTGCTACTAAAGCTTTATTTCGATATCTACACCAGCTGGTAGATTTAATCTCATTAATGCATCAACTGTCTTTGGTGATGGATTAACGATATCGATAAGTCTCTTGTGAGTTCTTATTTCGAATTGTTCTCTAGAGTCTTTATACTTATGAACTGCTCTTAATATTGTTACAACGTCTTTTTCAGTTGGTAATGGTACTGGACCAGCCACCTTAGCTCCTGTTGACTTTGCAGTTTCAACGATTTTTTCAGCTGATTGATCTAATATTGTATGATCGAAAGCTTTTAATCTTATTCTTATTTTTTGTTTTGACATCTTTATTTCCCTCCTTTTCATGTACGCTTTACTTCGAGCGCACAACAGCGGTTATTCTATAAACTGTTCCTGGTGTTTCATAACATTTAGACACAACTATAGATCCCTGTCGTCGGATTCTAGATCCAGACATACTCATCAAGAATTACCCGGAAGTCCGGCAACCTCTTGACTCATCGCTGTTTGCTCTGCAACTTCTTTATTATACTATTTTCAAATAATATTTTCAAGTTTTTTTAACTACAATATTTATTTTTATTTTACATTTTCTTTTTAACTATCGCTTGTTCTATTTTAATTCTTGATAAGCAAAATTTCAATAAAATTTTTTATTTTTTTTTAGTAATTATTACACTATTTTTTTATTATTTCCTTTACTTACACTTCGTATTCCACAAAATAAATTTTATTTATCGAGTTTTCAATCACTTAAAAATTTTCATGCTCTTCTAAACATCGAGTAGGTGAACCTCAGAAATATTTTTTCTGAGGTCTTTCCTCTCACAAAACCGTGCATGCGGGCCTCGCACACGGCTCTTGATAAGTCTCCATTATTCTTTATAATAATGCAAAACTGCTGTTTCTACCTTAGACATGTCAAATAGTTTGATTTCATCAAACCATTTGTTCGGAAGTGC
>NZ_FPBY01000164.1 GCF_900116755.1 Clostridium sp. DSM 8431 | reverse complement strand
GTCTTGCAGGTGCAAGCTCCGCTATGTCGGAAATCTTACCATTAAAGCCTTTAGATATCATAGCATTCATGATATTTTCTAAATGCTTTAACTGAGGATTTGTTAAGTAAAAATCAAAATTTAATTGATTAAAAAATTTGTATATTGATGGTTCGTTTGATATAATTGTGTTCTGAAACATTTATGTATCTCCTTGTTGAATTTTGTGTAGGAACTTAATTATAACAGAGATTTATCATAAATGTTTTTTTATTTTATTCAGTTGTAAAATTATTCAAGCATTTTTGCACTATTATAGTATTATATATTATTAGTCTAAAGATGTAAAATAAAATACCTCCCATGAAATCACAGGAGATATTCCTTAACTTATTGCTAACAGTAGTTCTCTAAGAATCTTGCAAGCTATAGCAGTAGATCTACCACTATTATCATAATGAGGACTAAGTTCAACAATATCAAAGCCAACTATATTTAATTTTGACACCTTTAAAATAGCATCTAATAATTCCTTAAAACTAACTCCTCCTGCTTCTGGAGTGCCTGTACCCGGAAACTCTGATGGATCTAAAACATCTAAATCAATAGTAAAATAAACTGGCTTATCTCCTATTTTTTTTAAATCCTCTTCTAAACCACTAAAATCAAACTTAGTTAAATTGCTATTTTCTTCAGCAAATTTAAATTCTGCCTTTTCACCAGATCTTATGCCATATTGATATAGATTTTTATGCCCTATAATCTCTAAAGTTCTTCTCATTACAGTAGCATGAGAAAGCTTCTCTCCTAAATAATCATCTCTTAAATCAGTATGAGCATCAAAATGAACTACTTGTAAGTTCTCATACCTTTTAGCAAAGGCTCTTATAGTACCTAAGGTTACAAGATGCTCTCCCCCTATCATAACCGGCATTTTTTTATCTTTTAAAACCTTATCTGCATATTCTTCTATATCCTGAAGAACTCTAGAGGTATTTCCAAAGCATAAATCAAGATCTCCTCCATCAAATACCTTAATATCTTCTAAGTCTCTATCTTGATATGGACTATAAGTTTCTATTCCAAAAGATTCACTTCTAATAGCCTTACTTCCAAATCTTGTACCTGGTCTAAAGGAAGTAGTTCCATCAAAAGGAGCTCCAAATAAAACTATATCAGCCTCATCATATTCACATTCACATCCAATAAAAGTTTCAACATTTTTATTCATTGTTAATCACCATCATTTCTTTAACGTAGTTTGGTAATGAAAAAGCACCCTTATGAAGCCCAGTATTATAATATCTAGTTTTAATATTAAGCTTATTCCACTTATCTTCCTTAATATCTTCTACTGGGTCATATTTTTTAGAAGCAAAACCAAAATACCAATGACCTGATGGGTAGGTTGGAATATATGCTTCATATACTTTTGATATAGGGAAAATTTCATCTATTCTCTTATGTGCTCTTTTCATGGAGTTTTCATAATCATGATAAAAATCACTTTCATGTTGATTAATTAAAATTCCATCTTCCTTTAATGCTCTATAACAGTTTCCATAAAACTCTTTTGTAAATAATCCTTCACCTGGGCCAAAGGGATCTGTAGAGTCTACTATTATAAGATCATATATATTTTCTTTATTTCTAACAAATTTAAGACCATCTTGATAATATAAATTAACTCTATCTTCCTTAAGCTTACAAGATACTGAAGGCAAATATTCTATACAGCTCTTTACTACCTCTTCATCTATTTCCACTAAATCTATATTACTTATAAAATCATATTTACATAGTTCTCTAATAGCTCCACCATCTCCACCGCCGATAACAAGTACATTTTTAATATTTAAATTAACAGCCATAGCAGTATGAGTTATCATTTCATGGTATATGAATTCATCCTTTTCTGTAAGCATCATAAAACCATCTAAAGTTAAAAACCTTCCAAATTCATCACTTTCTAAAATATCTATTCTTTGAAACTTACTTTCCTTTGTAAAAACTTGCTTATTAACTTTAATCGAAAAACGTGCATTTTTTGAATGTTCTTCTGTAAACCATAAATCCATATACTAAACCTCCAAAACATTTATATACTCAATTTTTTCATCTTCTGTTCCAGTTAAAGAACAACCCTTATCTTTAGCATATTTAATATAATCTAAGATTTCCCTTGTAATTCTTTCTCCTGGAGCAAGTATTGGTATCCCTGGAGGATAACACATTACAAATTCTCCACAAACCCTATTTTCACTTTCTTCTATCTTTATAGCTTCCTTATCTGCATAAAAAGCTTCCTGTGGAGCCTTTACTACATCTGGCTCAATATACTCATGATCAAACATATTTTTCTTTTCTTTAGAATAACAATTTTTAATATCACATAATGATGAAATAAGTCTTTCGATTCCCTGTTCTTCATCACCTACTGATACAATAGCTAATATATTTCCAAGATCTCCAAATTCAATTTGAATATCATACTCATCTCTTAAAATTGAATAAACTTCTATACCTGCAAGTCCAATGCCCTGAGTATATATAGATAACTTAGTTACATCAAAATCAAAAACATATTTATTATCAATAATCTCTTTAGAATAAGCATAAAGTCCCTGTATTTTATTAATTTCTTCCCTTGCATACTCAACATAATCAATAATTTTATCTGTTATCTCTTTCCCTCTTAATGCAAGATTTCTTCTTGATATATCTAATGAAGATAATAAAAGATAAGAAGCACTTGTGGTCTGAGTTAAATTTATAATTTGATGAACATGCCCCTTATTTATATCATTATTAATAAGTAGTATAGAACTTTGAGTTAATGACCCACCTGTTTTATGCATACTAACTGCTGCCATATCTGCCCCTGCTTCCATTGCTGACATAGGAAGTTTATCACTGAAATAAAAATGAGTTCCGTGGGCCTCATCAACTAAAACCTTCATTCCAAAGCTATGAGCAAGCTCAGTTATCCCCTTTAAATCAGAACATATTCCATAGTAAGTTGGGTTATTAACTAAAATAGCCTTAGCATCTCTATTTTCCAAAATTGCCTTTTTAACATCTTCAACTGACATACCTAAAGGAATTCCAATATCTTTTCTTGTGCCAGGATTAACATAAACAGGAACAGCACCACATAAAATCAAAGCATTAATAGCACTTCTATGTACATTCCTTGGCATTATGATTTTATCTCCCTTTTTACAGACACTCATAACCATTGCTTGTACAGCTGATGTTGTTCCATTAACCATAAAGAAGGCATCCTTTGCTTTAAAAGCTTTTGCAGCTAATTTTTGAGCTTCTTTTATAACTGAAACAGGATGACATAAATTATCTAAAGGCTTCATAGAATTAACATCTACAGTTAAACACTGCTCCCCTAAAAATTCTGTTAATTCTCTATTACCCTTTCCCCTTTTATGACCTGGTACATCAAAAGGAAGTACCCTCATTTTTTTATATCTATTTAAAGCCTCAAGTATAGGCGCACTTTCATTTTTAAGTTCTTTCATTTCTTCCCCTCTCTAACTAATAAATATTAGTACCACTAAATATTTCAATCATTTCCTGACGCAAACTATTTGTAATTTCAAGTCTCTTTTTTGGAGGAAGTTCATATACATCTGTATTAAATAGATAATTTTGAAGTTCCATTTCCTTTACAAGCATCTTTGTGTGAAAAATATTAGCTTGATACACGTTTACATCTATAGCATCATATTTTTTTAGTGTTTCTTCAGCTATATAATTTTGTATTGAATTTATATAATGATCTATAAAAATCTTCTTTCCATCAACATTTCGCGTAAATCCTCTAACCCTATAATCAATAGTTATAATATCTGAATCAAAACTTCCAATTAAATAATCTAAAACATTTAAGGGAGAAATTGTTCCACACGTAGCTACATCAATATCCACTCTAAAGGTTGCAATTGAAGTATCAGGATGATATTCAGGATAAGTATGAACTGTAACATGACTTTTATCTAAATGACCTATTACAGATTCCCTAGTTTTTAAAACTTCTTCCTCTTTTGAATATTTCCCCAAATTACAGGACTTATCTATAAGCGACAAAGGTAGATTCTGTTCTGAAATTGTTAGTGTAACACTAGCACCTTGAGGGTCATAATCCTGCTTTGAAATATTTAAAACATGAGCCCCTATCATTTCTGTGACATGCTTTAATATATTAGTTAATCTTTCAGCATTATACTGTTCATCAATATATGCAATATACTTCTTTTGCTCTTTTTCAGTCTTTGCATAACAAATATCATAAATATTAAAGCTTAATGTCTTTGTTAGATTATTAAAACCATATAACTTAATCTTATCAGTCAAAACCTTCATCACTCCTTTACAAAAATAAAAATCCCTTGTTTTTTTATAACAAGGGATTTATCAATAGACTTAATTATAATCTTGATTTAAAATCATCATATTTAAATTCTTTGACAACTTTAAAACCATTATCATTTAGTAAAACTATATCTGGTAGATTAATCCCGTTAAACGTATTATTTTTAACCATGCTGTAATGAGCCATATCACAAAATACTAGTTTATCTCCAGCCTTAAGCTTACTTTTAAAAGAATAATCACCTATAATATCTCCAGCAAGACATGTTGGCCCTCCTAATCTATAAGTATAATCAAATTCTGAAGGCTTTCCTGCTTCTATAATTTCTGGACGATAAGGCATTTCAAGTACATCAGGCATATGACATTCTGCTGATGTATCCATTATAGCTATATCCATTCCATTTTTCATAGTATCAAGTACTGTAGAAACAAGGTATCCTGTATTTAATGCAATTGCTTCTCCAGGCTCTAAATAAACTTCTATATTATATTTTTCTTTTATAAATAGTATAGATTTAACTAGGCAGTCTATATCATAATCATCTCTTGTAATATGGTGCCCTCCTCCAAAGTTAATCCATTTTACCTTGCTTAAAATATCTCCAAATTTTTCATCTACGACCTTTATAGTCCTCTCTAATGTATCTGAATTCTGCTCACACATTGTATGAAAATGAATACCACAAAGTCCATCTAAATTCTTATCCTTTAAATTTTCCAAAGTTGTACCCATTCTAGAATTTTTAAAACAAGGATTATAAATATCTGTTTCTATTTCTGAATACTCAGGATTTATTCTTATTGCACATTCAATTTCTCTATCACAGTCTTTCACCTTATCTCTAAACTTTTCCCATTGATTAAAAGTATTAAAAACAATGTGGTCACTATATTTTAAAATTTCATCAAACTCGTCATCTCTATAAGCCGGTGCATATATATGTACCTCTTTACCCATTTCTTCAAAACCTAGTTTTGCTTCAAATAAAGAGCTAGATGCTGCTCCATCTAAATATTCAGCAATTAAAGGATATAATGAATACATAGAAAAAGCCTTTTGTGCTAAAAGAATCTTACATCCTGTTTTATCTTTAACTTTTTTCAAAATTTCTAAATTTCTTCTTATAAGTCTCTCATCAACTACGTAACAAGGAGTTCTTAAATTAGTAAAATCTATTTTCATTTATAAAACTCCTAATCTATTAAATCTGGTGCAAAGCTTTCTTTCCATGGAAGGCCAAACTTATTTAATGCTTCCATAAATGGATCTGGGTCAAATTCTTCTATATTAAACACTCCAGGTCCTTTCCACTTACCAGTCATAAGCATCATAGCTCCAATCATAGCTGGTACTCCTGTTGTATAAGAAATTGCTTGAGAACCAACTTCCTTATAACATTCTTGATGGTCACAAACATTATAAACATAATAAGTTTTTTCTTTGCCATCCTTAACACCAGTAAATATACATCCTATATTAGTTTTACCCTTAGTTCTTGGACCTAGTGATGCTGGGTCTGGTAAAACTGCTTTTAAGAATTGAAGTGGTACTATTTCCTTTCCTTCAAATTCAATAGGTTCTATAGATGTCATCCCTACATTTTCAAGGACCTTTAAATGTGTTAAATAACTCT
Source organism: Clostridium sp. DSM 8431 (assembly GCF_900116755.1). Lineage (GTDB taxonomy): Bacteria > Bacillota > Clostridia > Clostridiales > Clostridiaceae > Clostridium. The sequence continues at coordinate 1,217 of NZ_FPBY01000164.1, read as the reverse complement.
CTGAGAAAGTCATCCAAAATCTCATTTTCTTAATTCCTGGCATATTTAAAGCTAAGGATTCTAATTCTTCATGGTGAAGTAAATATATATCCTTAGGTCCTATTTCAGGTAAATCATAAACTCTCTTTATAGACATAGGATCAGTTTCAATAAACTTACCATCTTCAAAGTAGCTTCCTTTTGCACTTACTTCTCTTATATTTATTTCAGGATTAAAGTTAGTTGCAAAAGGATATCCATGATCTCCTGCATTTGCATCTACTATATCTATTGTATGAATTTCATCAAAATAATGTTTTAATGCATAAGCACTAAATACTCCAGTAACTCCTGGGTCAAATCCACTTCCTAGAAGAGCTGTAATTCCTGCTTCTTTAAACTTTTCTCTATAAGCCCACTGCCATTTATATTCAAATTTTGCAGTATCAAGTGGTTCATAATTAGCTGTATCCATATAATTAACTTTAGTAGCAAGACAAGCATCCATTATAGTTAAATCTTGATATGGAAGTGCCACATTTATAACTATATCAGGCTTAAAATCATTAATAAGCTCAATTAATTCATCTACATTATCAGCATCTACCTTAGCTGTGGTGATTTTAGTTTTTCCTCCTGAAAGTTTATCTTTTAAAGCATCACACTTTGAAAGAGTTCTGCTGGCTATACATATTTCCTCAAATACCTCTGAATTTTGGCAGCATTTGTGAACTACAACACTAGCAACGCCACCTGCACCTATAATTAATGCTTTTCCCATTTTTGCACACCTCTTCTTTTATATTTATTTATTAGTAAAACAAGGATATTATACATTATTTATATAAAGTTAGCAATACTAATTTTAAAGATTAGTAATACTAAATTTTTATGTCAAAAAACAACTATTTGTTCATTTTTAAATTAATTTCCATATAAAATTCATAGTTTTTTTAAGTTTATATAAAAATAAATGGCTCAATTATTAAATATAGTGATAAATAAAACTAACTATTCAAATATAGATGGACGACCTTTAAAATTCGTATTTATATAGGGATGTTTACCTTTAGTGTGCTTATATCAACAATTAATTTTCTTTTTGAGGAATTATTCATAGATTTTATCATTTCTAATACTTTATTGTAATGCTCATACGAATTCAAATATATCATCTCCTAAAAAATCTTTGTTAAGATGATTAACACATTTTATCACTTTTATTCATAATACAGCCA
>NZ_FPBY01000249.1 GCF_900116755.1 Clostridium sp. DSM 8431 | reverse complement strand
GGAGAGAATCCACAAAAAATTTGCATAAAGATATAAAATTGAGAAAAACTTAGAATTTAATAGATTTTGTCCAATATAAAGGGGTTAATCCGAATGAATTATAAAAAGTTATTTAAACAATACAATATTAAACTATGTGAAAAAAATTTAATAATAATGATTTTGATGTCTTTATCTATTTTAGTAACTTCAGCGGTATCATTTGTTATACCTCAAATTTCGTATAAGCAACAACAGAATGCAAAAGAAAATACAAAGATAATGAATGGAGCAGATCTTAAAATCGTTACATCATATGAATCCAATGAATTTAATGATAAAATTAATGATATCGAATTTAATGGAGCAGAAGTTACCAGATATGATACATCGGTTATATATGTTGAAAATGGAAAAAACAGTATTGTTTCAGAAGCAATAATGGGAGATTATGACTTAGAAGAGAATGAGGTAATATTATCTCAATCAATTGCAAAAAGTCTAAATTTAAAAGTTGGTGATGATATTAAGTTCGACAAGTCTACAGGTATAGATGAGGAATACAAAGTAAAGGAAATTGACCAATGTAATAGTGGTGTTAATTCTCAAGGAGAGTTAATAGGATATATAAAAATGAAACCTTCAGATAAAGTTATAATCTCTAATGAAAAGATTATATTAATTAATGATGTAGATGGTGATAAAGTAAAAGATGAATTAACTGATATTGAAGATGGTTATGAATATACATCTTTAGCTGATCAAGAAAAGAAAGCTAACGATAAAATAGATGTACAGTTAATGTCACTAAATATTTTGAATACAATGGGATATATTTTAACAATAGCTTTGATTGTTAGTACTATATTGCTAACACTTAATACGAGTAAGAAAGATATTGCGGTATTAAGGATGTTATCAATAGACTACAAGTGCATAAAAAGAGCAATGATGTTGCAATTTATGTTATTTATTATGATTCCATTAGTCTTGGCAGCAATCTTAAGTCCATTTATAACCAGTATTTTAATTAAGTATCAAAATATAACTACAGATGCTATAATTGATGGACATATAATACAAGGTATTATAGAGGGAGTAATATTTAATGCAGTATCATTATTTATAATTACATCCATATCATTAAAAGTATTACAAGGAATAAAACCATTAGATGTTATTAGAACAGTAGATACTAAATCAAGAGGAAGTAACGTCAAACTTTTTGTGGAAATAGCAATATCAATACCTATTATTTTATTTCTTTATTCTGTAGTGTATGCTAGTGGAAAGATATTCACAAGTAGTATATTCATTTTTGTATTTCTTTCAATTATTTTTTTTATAACATTAATAATGGTAAAATTGATAACTATACTGCCAAGCAGGAGTAGTAGCACTAAATATACATTGAAAAGTATTAGAAAAACACATTTACTTTATTTGGTTGTAGTAATTAATACAGTAATACTTTTAATATGTGTACTAATAGGATTTAAGCTTGGTGATATATTAAAGAATTCTATAAATAAAGGAATTGATACAACATTACCATACAATTATATGGTTAAGTCAAATGATATGAATGATAAGTATATTAATGATTATATAAATGATAATATTGATATGCTTAGTGGATATGATTGTGTATATAAGTATTCTGCAAAAGTTGAAGATAATGAGGTTAACCAGAAAGCTGTTTCAATAGTAGACATAGAAGAATCAGAGAAAAATTTAACATTCAATATAATAGATGGTGAAGATTTAAGTAAAGAAGATACTAATGAAGTAATTGTGTCTAATAAATATTGTGATAATAATAACCTTAAAGTAGGAGATAAATTAAATATCTTAAGCTACAATGGTAACGTTGAATATGTTATAAAGGGAATTTACGATTGCTCATCAGTAAATCAAAATTGGATATTAAAGTATGCAGATGACAATATAGACAGCAATATGTATTTATTAAAAATAGATGATAATTTATTTATTAATGATATTGAAAATTGTTCTATAGGTAATATGAATATAGTTGGGGATGCGGTTTATTATCAAATGGAAAATTTCTTGGTGATTTTTAAGTATTTATGCTTCTTGTATATAATATCTGGATTAGTATTTAGTATTAATATGACATATGTATATTATAAAAATGAAGAGCGAAATTATACTATAATGAGAGCTATTGGAAAAGGAAAACAATTTGCAGTAAGAGATCAAATCTTAAAATCAGTATTAAATGTAATTTTAAGTACCTTAATTTCAGTTGGAATGTATGCACTGATAATAAAATTTGCATTAGTAATGATGTTTAACATTAAATTTGATGTGAATGCAGATTTATGGTTGTTTGCACTGATAATTTCATTAATATTCAATTTTATGAGTTTATGCATCATATTAAGAAGAATCGCTTGTAATGTAAATTTTGATGTATTAAGGGCAGATGTATAAGGTGTGATGTAATTGTATGAAAGATAAAAAAATATATATAGAAACATCTATAAGTAGTGCTATAACAATGTTGATTCCATTTGTTGCAAAGTTCATTGCTAGTGTTTTGTTAATTTTATATTGTTTAGTAGTAAAAATGTTTTTTGCTGGTGATAAGTATGTTAATATTAATAGAAGTATTAGTGAGCTTTCAGGAAGTAGTATTATTGTAATTGGAATAGCTGTAATAACAATATTACTTATATATTTATGGAGTGAGAAAATTAAAAAAGAGAAACTAATTAATGATGATTTAAGTAAATTACAATGTTTAAAAAGTTATGTAAAAGGGTTCGTTATAGGAAGCGTATGTATTACCATAATTTTTATAGTAATATATTTTGTAGATAAGCCTGAAGTTGAATTAAAACAATTTAGTATTTCTTTTATGCTCAGTATTATTATGTGGATAATTCAAGGTTTTAGTGAAGAAGTATTGTTTAGGGGATATTTATTAAATACTATTTCTAAAAATTTCAATTTAAAAGCTGCAGTCATAATTAATTCAATGTTATTTTCATTAATGCATATTATGAATAATGGATATTCGATTATTGCATTTATTAATTTGTTTGTTTTTGGAGCAATAGCATCTTTTTTAACTGTAAAAGGATCATTATGGGAAGCTGCAGCTTTTCATTCATCGTGGAACTTATTTCAAGGTAATATATTTGGATTATGTGTAAGTGGAGTAAGTAAGATTGAGCAAATGAGTATATTATCTAGTAAATTTGCAAAGAGCACATTATTAAATGGAGGAGAATTTGGAATAGAAAATGGAATTGTTACTTTAGGAATATTATTAGTTATAATAAGTTTATATTTAGAATATAGATTAATTAGTAGAAATTATAGATGTACAAAATAAGTTTTATGAAAATTAAGACCAGCTAATAATAGTCAAGTAAATTTTAAAAAATAATATTTTTTAAAAAAGGGT
>NZ_FPBY01000163.1 GCF_900116755.1 Clostridium sp. DSM 8431 | reverse complement strand
CATCTCAAATCTGGTGATGATGGCGTAGAGGAAACACTCCTTTCCATTCCGAACAGGACAGTTAAGCTCTACAGCGCCGATGGTACTTCACGGGAAACTGTGCGGGAGAGTAGGACGTTGTCAGGTAGTTACTACGGAGAAGATTGTATCTATTTTATAGATACAATCTTTTTTTAATGCATAGGAAAGTATAAAATTTTTTTTGATGCTAAACACTGATTTTGACTGGCTTTCTCATATGGAAGTTGTCAAATGCATTAAAAAATAATTGTAGGCCGCAAAAGAACCTAAAAACAAAATAATTTAAATTTTAAAAGTAATTTAGAGAGTTTTAATACTTTTTTAAATTACTTTTTTTGTTATTTTTAAATGTAAATTTAAAAATAATTTAAAAAATCACATAAAAATATATGTTTTATAGTGGAATGATATTGAAATTAAAAAATATTTACAATAATATAAAAATAATAGTATAATTATGAAACGGAAGCGTAAAAGGAGGAAAAATGGTGGAAATTAATATGAGAGAAGGTCAAAACAAATTAACTTTAAAAGCACAAGTATTATCGAATTTTTTTGCTGTAGGAATAATTCTATTAATAGTATTTGTTGCTATAACATCAATAATAGTCAGCTCATCGATGTATAATAGTCAAGTTAGCTCACTAAGGCAAATTTCTAGTATGGCTGCTAAAAATGTTGATAAGTGGGGAGATGATAATAGTTTATTAGTAGAAGATATTGCAAACTCTCAGATAGTAAAATCTAATGATTTAGAAGGTATTCAAAAGGAGCTTAAGAATAAACAAGCGCAAGATACAAGTATATCAAATATTATGTATACAGATGTTAATGGGAATATAATTAAAGATTCAAAAGGGTCCGTTAACGAAAGTGTACAATCTAAGGAATATTTTAAAGGTGTAAGTAAAGGTTATTCATATATAAGTAATGTATTTTGGAATGATAGTAAGGATGTACCATTAGTAGTATTTTCTTGTCCTCTCAAAAAGGATAATTTAATTGTAGGATATATTATAGCTGATATTAAGGTAGAAGGTATTGGAGAGAATATAGGTAAAATATTATTCTCAGACGAAGGAAGAATATTTACATTTAATAATCAAGGACAAGTAACTTATCATAATGATTCATCTAAAATTATTAATGAAAATGTTTTTAATTTATCAGATAAATTAAAACAATCATCAGAAAAGGCCTTAGATGGTAATTTTAATGAAGTTCAATATGATTATGATGGTGTAAAACAGGTGGCAATATATAATTATATTCCATCCTTAAATTGGGGGATAATGGTTACAGTGCCTAAGAGCGAAGTACATGCTGCATTTGTAAGAATAAGTATTATAACAGCAATATTAATTGTAATTTTAATAGGAATTATTGCAGTTTTAGGAATGTATATATCTAATAATTTAACTAGACCTATAGGTAAGTTAGCTGTGTTAAGTAAAGAAGTAGCTGAAGGTGATTTATCTAATGAGTGTAATTTAAATGGTTCGCTTGAAATGAATAATATAGGAAAAGATTTTAATGAGATGATACTATCATTAAAGAATCTTGTATTAAGTATTAGAAGTAATAGTGATGAATTAATGAGTGCATCTATTACTTTGAATGCAATGTCAGAAACAGCAAAGATAACTAGTAAAGATATATCACAAGAGCAATGGAAGAAATATCAGGTGTTTCAGTTCAACAAGCTGAAAAGGCTGAAAATGTGTTAAATCAAGTTCGAAATCTTGATGAAAAAATGCATGAACTTTCTACAGAACTTGAAGAAACTAATAATGCATTAAAAAACTCAAAATCAGCACTAATTAGAGGAAATGAAGGTACAAGAGCGTTAAGAGATAACACTAAAATTCAGGATAAATTAGTATCTGAAACAGTTTTAGAAGTCAAAGAACTTTCATATTCTGTAATGAACATAGACGAAATAATTGTTTCTATAAATGAAATTGCTGATCAAATCACACTTTTAGCTTTAAATGCTTCTATAGAAGCTGCTAGAGCAGGAGAAGCAGGAAAAGGATTTGCTGTTGTAGCAGAAGAGGTTGGAAATCTTGCAAAGAAATCTCAAGATTCCACTAAGCAGATTGCAAATATTTTAAGTGATATAAAAGTTAAAGCAGATAAAACAACTAACTTTATGTATTCCATTGATAAAGGAATGAAAACTCAATCCGAAACTGTTAATGAAACATTAAAGATATTTGAAGATGTAACTAATGCAGACGAAAAAATAGCTGAAAATATTAATTCTTTCAATGAGATTATTAAATTTATTAAAAATTTCAGTGGAGAACTTTTAACTCTAATCGAAGTATTAGCAAGTAGTTCGGAGCAAAGTGCTGCAGTTGCAGAAGAGGTTACAGCATCTTCTACAGATCAAATTGAGGCTGTAGGAAAGGTAAAAGATGCTAGTAGTAATATTTTAGATATTGTAGATGAGTTAAAGAAAAATATAGAGAAATTTAAAACTGAATAGATATGGAGGAAATAATTTGAGAAGGTTAATATCTTTATTTTTAATATGTTTAGTGTCTGTAAGTTTGTTTGTTGGATGTGGTAATGATAGTAGTAATGTTACAAATATATCTATTCTAAATTCTAAACCAGAAATGGAAGAGGCTTTGAATGATTTAATAGAAGAATTTACAAAGCAAAATAATGATATAAATATTAAGGTGGTAAAGTATAGTCAATCAGGTGTATATAAAGATAAGTTAGATTCAATGCAGTCTATAGATAATGCTCCTACAATGGCATTAATTGATCCTTCTAATATAAATTTATATGCGGATAGATGTTTAAATTTATCTGAAGAAAACTGGGTTTCAAATATTGTTGGAGGAGTAGATGAAATTGCTAAAAATAAAGATGGACAAGTAGTAGCCTTTCCTTTTGCTACGGAAGGAATAGGATTAATTTATAATAAAAAAGTGTTATCAGAAGCTGGAGTGGATGTAAATAGTATTAATACTATTTCATCTTTAGAAGAATCTTTTAAAAAGATTGAAGCATCAGGGAAAAAAGGTATTGTAGTAACCAATGAAGAATGGTCTTTAGGAGATCACTTTTCTGCTACATTTTACGAAGTAGATAGAAAGAAATTTAATAAGAGTGCTATAGAATATTTAAATTCTATATCTAATGAAGATTTAAGAAGTAATGCAACATTAAATGGATTATTAGATACTTTTGATTTAATGAAAAAATATAATATTTATGCAGAAAATCCATTAGCACCTTCTTATGATAAATGTGCAGAGATATTTGGCAAAGGTGAAGTTGTTTTTTGGTATATGGGAAATTGGGCTTCACAATCAATTTTAAATAATAGCTTGGGTAATAATGAGTTTGGATTTATACCAGTTCCAATTAGTAATAATGCTAATGATTATGGCAATAATGAAATTGTACTAGGAGTTACTAAATATATTGTAATAGATTCTGAAAATAGTTCAGAAGAGCAGAAAGAAGCTGCTAAAAGATTTTTAGATTTTATTGTATATAGTGATGATGGTGAGAAATTTTTAGTGGAAGATGCAGGGGGGGTATCCCAGTATTTGACAATATAGAAGTTACTTCTAATGACCCATTAATTAAAGATATTATTAATTATAGAGATCAAAATAAAACTATGAATTTAATGAATAGTTATCTTCCATCAGATTATTCTAGTAATATTGGATCTGCTTTTAAGAAATATTTAAATAATGAAATGAGTAGAGAAGAGCTGATTAGTACTATTCAAACATATTGGTCTTAATTTAGCATACCATACATATTTAGTTCATTAATATTAATGATTTTAATGAACACCCCTTTTTATCTATAATACGGGCATTAGTAAAATGGTGACTCATTGGACTTTCATGAATAAATTTTTAAAAAATAATATTAGGTTTTAAATCTTTAGTACCCATTATTGTAAGTTCAACTGCATCCTTGCCTTTAATAGCGGATTCAACAAGTACTTCTGCAAAAGGGTGATACTTACTGCTATAGAACTGATTCTAATTTTGAGGTTTAAATCTTGTAGTTCCTTCCATTGTGCAACTGAAAACAAAAAGCATACCATAAAGGGTTCTATTTTTATTAAAACCAAAAATACCAGTTAATTTGGCATTAGCACCTTCAGTAATAACCAATTTTTTACTTAAGATAGAAGAAGAGTTTCCATTACTTTTTACATAAGTTCTAACATGAGTCCCTAAATCTTTTCCATTAAAAGCAATAGCATTAAATTTAAATTAAACTCCTAATTTTTATATTCACTCCGTAAATATTTAAATGTAGATAATTGTACTATTACAGGAAGAGGTTTAAAGAGTTTTTATGACAATGGAAGATTAGACTCTATTTTAAGTACAATAAAAAGTGGAGATTACTTATTAGTTCAATTTGGAATCAATGATTCAGGCTCAAATAATCATGAACGTTAAGCACCTGTATGTAGTGATGTTAAAATACTAAAAGTGGTTCTTTTAAATTTTATATCAAAAAGTATGTTGAAGGCGCAAAGAGCCATGGTGCAACACCAATTTTAATTTTTATGTGGTGTACTTTCTGGCTCTAATGATATGACTTATTTTAGTGAAGAAGGAGCTAAGAATGCAGCAAGACTTGTTGCAGGAGAATTTAATAAAATTTATGGAATAAGTGGAGTAAAGGATATAAGTAATCAGAGTATCAAATATAGAAAGTATAGAATTAGGAATATACAAAGTGGACTTTATTTAGATGTTACAGATGGTAAAGCTGCTAATGGTGTAAATGTACAACAATGGGCAAGTGATAGACCAGCAGATTATAATACATGGAGATTAAAATCACAGGGAAATAGATATTATAAAATTTATTTAGAAGTAGGAAACAAATCATATTATTAGATCTTGATTATGGAAAAGCTGATAATTGAACAAACATATACGAGTAGACAAGAAATGGTGGAAAGAATCAGATGTGGATATTAGAAGCTGCTTAATGATTTATAATTAGGATAATATGTAAAATATAAAGAAGCTGCATTATGAATAAAAGTTATAAATATAGGCAAGTATCTAAACAAATAATTGTTTGGATATGTTAGAGATGTATTCGGATAAATATAAAAGAAAAAGGATTTTTTAGACTGGCGCTTATTTTCTTCTTTAATAAAAGTATAAAATGTAATATTCTATTAAGTAGTAATTGTGAAACTAAGATAAATTTATTTTTAGGAGTGGATTATATGAATAAGCTTATAAAAGAGCTAGAAAAAAATGAAATGATTAATAAGTTATTAAAATGTTTTGAGGATGACTTCATAAAAAATTATGAAAAATCAGATGATTTAGAAGAATACTTGTTAGAGAATAATAGGGATACTATATTTAGAAAGTGGCTATTTTCTCCTATTCTTGAAACTATATATATTACACCTAATTACATAATAAATAATATTGCACAGGAAATAGAAGAGGGAAATTATACAATTATACCTCATGCAGTTATACATATAGAAAATTTTCAAGTTAATTTTAAATTTAACTGGATTATATATTCTGAAGAAAAAAATCCGGTTTTAGATGATTTAAATGTACTTTTAAGTTATTGTAAACCAGTTTTAACTAAAAGATTTAATAATATATATGTGTTAGACAATGGTGAAGAAATAATTGATGCAATTAATTTTAGAAGTGGATATTATATTAATTATTTAATTGATATAGCTGTAAGTATGAATCTGTTAAAAAAGATGGAATCAATAAATTGCTTTGTTTATCAAATAGGAGATAATTACGAGAAATACAGTAAACTTTCAGATAGTGAAAAAATAAAGATGATAATAGAGAGTAGCTTTAGGACTTCTACAAAAAATATAGAAAAAATATACGATGTAAAAGATGATAATATAATTTTAAAGCTTTTAGATAACAATATAATATTAGATGATTTTATGAATTTATTGACAGAAATCAAAAAAATAGATAGCAATATGATGTATGAAGAAGAGTATGCTTTTTTAGGAAGAGTAATAGATATTAATTTTACATCTGTATTTGGGTATTATTTGGGTCTTGTGATGCCAGTGTATAATGACAGCTTTTTTACGCAAGTATTTTTAAAGATAGCTAAAAAAGCAATTAAGAGTGATATGTTAGAGGATGTGATTTTTCAGTTTGAAGCCGGACATGAACTTACAGCTAGTGGTGATAAAATTTTAATGAATTTTAAAGATAAATTTAGAGATAAGACTTTTAAAAAGGGAACTGATAAATTATTAAATGATGTTTTAGAACATTATTTAAGTTATAAGGATGAATATGAAGCTGAAATTATGGGGACTTTATATGAGATAGATGAAGATTTTGATATTTTTAATGAGGTTCCTCATACTATAGGTGAAAATCTTAATGAATTTTTTAATTATTTAGCATTTGATAAACATTTAAAAAAAGAAACATGTGAAAAGCATTATGAAAATGTAATGTTTTATATTCATTTTTATTTGCAATGTGAGACATTAAAAGATTTTAATAGAATATCACAAGATTCATTACATGAATTCTTATTAAAATATTTTATTCCTAAATTTGCTACTAGTAAAACAAATGTTAAGGATGAAATGATATCATTAAATCAATATTTTAAATTTTTAAGTGATAGAGAATTAATAAATAAAGATATTATGAAAGATATAAAAGGTGTTATGAAAAATAAGGAGTTTTATGTTACTTATTTTGAAGAGTGGATAAATGATGAAGATGACTTTTGATATAAATATTTCTAAATATTAAGATGTAAATAGCAGGTAGATGAAATTAAAATTCTACTTGCTATTTTTTGGATAGTGATTCAAATACTAATGTAGCCTGAATTCTATCTCCCCCCCAATAATCCTTTACTTCCTGAAGAAGTAGTTGTAATTGTAATTGTAATTGTATGTAGTCTGTATCCTTTTGCTGCTTGATCATTTATTACTCTTTCTAATTCGGGTAGATTACCAGAGCTTGTTCCAATTAATCTTTCTTTTAATACTACTTGTAAAACAACATAATGCATATTAAATCCCGCCTGTTATATATTGCTATTAATTTAAAAAATACGTATTTAATAGAATTAATAGATAAAATTAAATTTTAAGAAATATTTTAGAAACATTTTTATGATAGAATATCTCGTATTTGAAATACTAAATAGTGTAGACGAATATTTATATATTTTTCTACTAAACCT
>NZ_FPBY01000047.1 GCF_900116755.1 Clostridium sp. DSM 8431 | reverse complement strand
GTTATAAATCACTTCATAAAACTCTAAGAAAAATGGGATACAAGGGTACTTTTAAGAAAATATCCATGACGAGATGGAGAAATTCACTAAGTCCACTTGTGTGTATGGCACTTCCGAACAAATGGTTTGATGAAATCAAACTATTTGACATGTCTAAGGTAGAAACAGCAGTTTTGCATTATTATAAAGAATAATGGAGATTTATCAAGAGCCGTGTGCGAGGCCCGCATGCACGGTTCTGTGAGAGGAAAGACCTCAGAAAAAAATATTTCTGAGGTTCACCTACTCGATAAAATTTTAAAAATTTTTCTTTTAAAAATTGCTAAAAGAGGGTACAATATTTAGTATCACCGAAAAAATAGGAGGTAGAAATATGAGTAAAGAAAATTGTGGATGCGGACACGATCATGCACATGATTATGAACATAATCATGAAGAATGTGGATGTGGATGCGGGCATGACCATGAAGAAGCATTAGTAATCACTTTAGATGATGGAAAAGGCAATGAAGAACAATGCATTGTAATAGATTCTTTTGAATATGAAGAAAATGAATACTTATTAGCACAAAGCCAAAAAGATGAGTCTGTATACTTATTTAAAATGGTTGGTGAAGAATTAGTATATCCAGAAGAAGAAGAATTCAATAAAGTTACTACTTACTATAATGAAGTACTAGTACAACAAGACTAATGTTATAAGATTATGTCTAATAGAGTTATAACTCTATTAGATGTAATCTTTTTTTTAGGTCAAAATAAATAATAATGTTTTAATAATATTCTTTAGGACATAAAAAGACCAAAAGTATTTTTGAAAATAAAAAAATAGGGAAAATTATAATAATAAGATTTACAATAATTTATAATAATGATATATTTTAAGTGTATAGTAAAAGAACGTGTATATTTAAGTCATAAATGGCTGTACATATAATGAGTTTTTAATAGAAATCTATCTGTAAAGTATATATTTAAAATGACTAAAAATAATATAGGAGCTATAGTATGAAGATTGGTACTAATTAATAGATTAATTCATATACTAGATGCTATAAATAAATATGTGCTTTAAAAAACAAATAAGTCATTAATAGTAAAATTAATAAAATATATACTAAAGCAATAATGGAGGAAAGAAAGAATGGGATATTCAAAGAAGGCGGAAAATATAACACCGTCAATTACTTTATCAATTACAACAAAGGCAAAAGAATTATCTAATGCAGGAGTAGATGTAGTAAGCTTTGGAGTTGGGGAACCCGATTTTAATACGCCAAAACATATAATTGAAGCTGCAATAAAAGCTATGGAGGAAGGTAAAACTAAATACACAGCAACACCTGGAATTCCAGAACTGAAAAAAGCTATTTGTGAAAAGCTTAAAAATGATAATGGATTAACTTATGTGCCAGATCAAGTAATTGTATCAACTGGTGCTAAACAATGTCTTGCAAATGCATTTCTTGCAATTTTAAATCCAGGAGATGAAGTTTTAGTTGCAGCTCCATACTGGGTAAGTTATCCAGAGCTAATAAAACTTGCAGATGGAGTTCCTGTAATAGTTAATACAACTGAAGAAACAATGTATAAATTTTCTTTAGAAGCTCTAGAAAAAGCAGTAACTGAAAAAACAAAAGCATTAGTGTTAAATAGTCCAAATAATCCAACAGGAACTATTTATGATGAAGAAGAGCTTAAGATGATAGCAGACTTTGCTAAGAAACATGACTTAATAATAATAGCTGATGAAATATATGAAAAATTAATTTATGATGGAAAAGAACATATAAGTATAGCAAGCTTATCTGAAGATTCCTATAAGAGAACAATAGTAATTAATGGACTATCAAAAGCATTTGCTATGACTGGATGGAGAATTGGTTATGCAGTTGCTGATAAGAAAATAGTTGATTTAATGAAGAGTATTCAAAGTCACATGACATCAGGAACAAATTCAATAACTCAATATGCTTCAGTAGCAGCTTTGACTGGTGATATGACTGAACAAGAAAAAATGGTTGAAGAGTTTGAAAAAAGAAGAAATTATATGCTAGGTAGAATAGATAATATGAAGGATATCACATGTATTCGTCCTTCAGGAGCCTTTTATGTTATGATGGATATCTCTAAATATTTAGGAAAAAGTATAAATGCTACAAAGATTACTAACTCAGTAGAATTTGCTGACAAACTTTTAGATGAAGAAAAAGTTGCAGTAGTTCCAGGAGCAGGGTTTGGTGTTGATAAATTCATAAGATTATCATATGCAACTTCAATGGAAAATATAAAAAAAGGACTAGATAGAATAGAAAAGTTCTTGGAAAAATTAAATTAATTTACAAAAAAAAGAAGTCTATCAAAAGACTTCTTTTTTTGTTTTTGATTATAAATATTATCAATAGTTTCTTTAATAAATATTTATTTATAATTACAATTGTAATATAATAAATGTATATATATAAATTATTTGGAGGACAACAGTGGTAAAATTAGCAATATTTGATGTAGATTATACAATAACTAAAAAAGAGACATTAATGGAATTATATAAATACAGTATAAAAGAAAATAAGAAGAATCTAATTTATTTGCCAAGAGCTATAGTTAGCGGATTATTATATGTACTAAAAATATATGATGAGAAGCGTGTGAAGGAGAGTTTTCTTAAATTTATTGAGAATATGAGCGAAAGTGATTTGAAAGAATTTACCAGTAGATTCTATAAAAATAGATTAAAGAACATAATATATAAAGATTCATTAAATATGATGAAAAAGTTAAAGTCAGAAGGGTATCAGATATATTTGATATCTGCTTCTCCAGAGTTTTATCTAAATGAGTTATATGACATAAAGGAAGTAGATAAGATAATTGGAACAAGATTTGATATGGAAAGTGGTGTCTTTTCAAGAAAGATGACAGGGCTTAACTGCAAGGGTGAAGAAAAAGTAAAGAGACTAAAAGAAGTGTTAAAAGAAGAAAATATAGATGTGGATTTTAAAGATTCATATATGTTTTCTGATTCTTTATCAGATAAACCTTTATTAGATTTAGTTGGCCATCCATATTTAATAAATTATAAGAAAAAACATGACATAGAAATACTAAAATGGAAGTAGGTTGAAAAATGAAAGAAGCAGTTAATAAATTCTATATAGAAAATACTAAAGTAAAATCAGTAGATGAATGGACAGATTATGAAAAAGGTACAGTAATTTATGAAGTTTTAAAAATTATTAATGGAAAACCTCTTTTTTATGAGGAGCATTATAAGAGAATGTTAAATTCCTTTAACATAAAGAGTGTAGTATTAAATATATCAGAAGGTGAACTGCTAAGTTATATAAATAAAGTTGCTAAAATCAATAATGTATTAAATGGAAATATAAAAATAATATATATTGTAGAGCAGAAGGAATTAAGAATATATTTTATTAAACATTCTTATCCAACGCCTGAAATGTATAAAGAAGGAGTTAAATGTATTAGTTATTTTGCAAAGCGAGATAATCCTAGTGCAAAAGTTATAAATTCAAAATTAAGAGAAGATGTAAATAATAAGTTAAGGATAGAAAAAGCTTATGAAGCTGCTTTAGTAAATGATGAAGGTCTTATTACAGAAGGTAGCAGATCAAATATGTTTTTTATTAAAGAAAATAACATATATACATCAGAAGGTAAAAGTGTTCTTCCGGGGGTTACTAGAACAGAGATTTTTAAGCAAGCTAAAGAATCAAAAATTAATTTAAATGAGGTTAAAATTCCATTAATAAACATAAATCAATATGAAGCAGCATTTATTTCAGGGACTTCGCCTAACATTTTACCAATACAATGTATAGATGATGTAAGGTTTAATGTAAATAATCTTATTTTAAGAAAAATAATAAATGATTTTAATAATAGAATAGAAAAATATATAAATAAATAATTTAGTTATAGATATTTTATTTTCATTATAGGGGGATGAAAGTGATGGGATATAAGATTTCTGGTAAAAAATTAGAAGAGTGCTTAAGAAAAGCTGAATCTAAGTTATCTACGTCTAGAAAAAACTTTAAATATAAAATAATTAGTGAGGAAAAAAGTTTTTTTAAGAAAAAATGTATTATAGAAGTAGAGTTTGAAAAAGAAGGAATTAAAGAAAAGCCAATTGAAAAACAAATAAATAAAATAATAGTAACTGAAGATAAAATTATGCTTGAAATGAGTGAAGAAGCAGAGTTGGAATTTGGAAGCGATATAAAGCTATTTGTTAACGGGGAAGAAGTAAAAAAAGACTTTATAATTGTTAAACCTAATGACGACATAAGATATGAATGTGAACTTGTTGAAGGTAAAAGAAATACAAATATATCAATAGATAAAGATAGAATGGAGGCAAAACTAACAATTGAATATATTCCATCTAAAGTAAGAAAAGTTTTTGGAGCCTTTAGAGGAGAAGGAAAGATTAAACTTGTAACAGAACTAGTTGATGGAGAAATGCCTCCAAGGTTTACTAGAGAAGAAATTGTAAAGATGCTAAATGATAAGGGAATAGTTTATGGAATTAACTTAGAGGAAATAGATAAAGTATTAAGTTTAGAAAATCCTAAAGGATTCTTAGTGGCAGAAGGAAAAAGAGTTATCGATGATGAAAACGATAGTATAAAAGTTTATTTTGAAAAAACACGAAGAAATGTGGAAGCAGAATCTAAAGATCAGATTGATTATAAAAATTTATATTCTATTGTAAATGTTAAGGTAGGAGAAGTTATAGGAGAACTTGTTCATGGAAAAGAAGGAGAAGATGGTATAGATTTATTTGGGCAAGATCGTAAAAGAAAGAAAAAGAAAAAATTAAGCATAGGGGCAAAGCAAGGATGCAGTATAGACGGAGATAAAGTCATAGCAGCAATTGAAGGACGTCCTGATATGAAAAATGGTATGTTTTCTGTAAATAAAGTTTTTGAAGCAAAAAATGATGTAGATATTAAAAGTGGAAATATTAAATTTATTGGAGATGTATTTGTATCTGGAAGTGTTAAAGATGGAATGAAAGTAGAGGCTGGAAACTGTATTCAAATTAATAAGAATGTGGAGTGCGCTAAATTGGTTTCAGAGGGAGAAGTAATAGTTTCCGGAAGCTCTATAAACTCAAAAATAATAGGTGGTGCTGATACAATAGGCATAAAGGAGCATGCTGAGTTCTTAGAAGAATATAAAAAAGAAATTAATCTTATTATTAAAACGATTAAAGAAATTAGAGATAAGCATATAATAAATGAAAAAAAGGCAGATGGAGAAATAATTAAGTTACTTTTAGAATCAAAATATAGAGATTTATTAGATAAATCAAAAGAAATATTAAAGGATAATACTTTCAATAATGAACTTATGGATAAAATAAAACAATATTTAAGAGAAAAGATTATAGGTTCTGGCGCATTGGGTATAAAGTATTATGATGAATTGTACGATTTAATAAAATGTATAGATAATGAAGTCCAACTGGAAATTAATAAAACTAGTAGTCCTGTAGATGTTTATTTGAATTATTGTCAGGATACGGAAGTTAAAACCACAGGTAATATATTTATTACAGGCAAGGGCCAATATGTATCAAATTTATCTGCTGAATGTAATATAGAATTTTTAAAAGATGGTGCAGTGGCAAGAGGCGGGATTCTTAAAGCAGGTAAAGATATAAAGGCTAGAATTGTAGGCAGCATTGCAGGAGTAACAACTACTTTAATAGTTCCTGAAGATGGAGTTATTAGTGCGGATATAGCATATCAAAATAGTAAATTTATAATTGGTAGTAAACAGTATTTGTTACAGAAGTCATCTAAAGAAGTTAAAGCTTATATGAATAATAAAGGAGAAATTGTAGTAGATAAATTTATACTATAGGAAGGAGAGGCTTATGGAAGAAAAGGAAATGAAAATTCTTATTTTTAGTTTAAATGGAGAAAAGTTCGCCACAGAAATAAAAGATATTGAAAGAATACTTGGATATATAGAGCCAACAGAAGTTCCAGATGTACCTGTTTTTGTTGAAGGAGTAATCAATCATGAAGGTATAATTTTACCTATAATTAACTTAGAGAAAAAGTTTAAGTTTGCACAAAGCAAAGGCAAAACTAATTTAGAGAATAAGAAAATTATAGTTATAAAAAGAGAAGACAATAAGTTTGGGGTTATTGTCGATATGGTTGAAGAAGTATGTGATATTTCTAGAGATATGTGTGAAAAAGCTCCTTCGATTACAGTTACAAAAGCTTCAAAAGAGTATATAGATGGTTTATTAAAAATAAATAATAATATAGTTATTCTTTTAAATATTGGGGATATATTAACGCGAGATGAAGAAAATATGATTTTCTAGGAGGAAAATTTAACTATGGGTGAAATAAAAGTGGGAATAGCTGACTTAAATTTGGTCATGCCTCCAGAGAAAATTATGACGATAGGGTTAGGGTCTTGTATTGGAATAGCATTATATGATAAAATTTCAAAAATATCAGGTTTAGCTCATATAATGCTACCAGATAGTACAAAATTTAAAACAGTTTCAAAGCCTTTAAAGTTTGCAGATTTAGCAATTCCTATTTTGCTAGATAAAATGGAAGAAAAGGGATGTAGGCGTACTAATATTGTAGCTAAGATAGCTGGTGGCGCATCTATGTTTAATTTTTCAGATAAGAGTATGATTAGTGATATTGGAAAAAGAAATGCAGAAGCAGTAAAGAAGGTATTACAAAAAGAATCTATACCAATAATTGCAGAGGATACTGGAGGAAATAAAGGTAGAACTATGATATTAGATTCAAATGATGGATGTGTCATATTAAAAATAGTAGGTCAAGGAATAGTTACTTTATAAGGAGTGATAGTAATGAACTCAGTAAAAGTTGCAGTAGTTGATGATTCTGCTTTTATGAGAAAAATAATATCAGATGAATTAAATTCAGAAGAAAACATTGATGTGGTAGCTAAGCTAAGAAATGGAAAAGAATTAATTGAAAAATTTGAACAGTATAAACCAGACATAATAACATTAGATATAGAAATGCCTATTATGAATGGATTAGAAACATTAAAAAAGTTAAAAGAACTTAAAATTAATTGTCCTGTTATTATGCTAAGTAGTTTGACTAGTGAAAATTCTGTTCATACTCTAGAATGTTTAGAGCTGGGGGCAACTGATTTTATTGAAAAGCCTACTTCTAGTGTACTTATGAATGGTGATACATTTAAGAAAAAACTTGTTGATAAAATATATGCAATCACTATGAATAAAAAAAGATGTATTACACCAAAAAGGATTACTAGAATAAGAAATAATGATGAAAGTACTATAAATAAATTAGTTAAAGCAGTTGTAATAGGTGCATCAACAGGAGGCCCAAAGGCACTTCAAACTGTACTGACAAAAATAGATTATAATATTGGAGTTCCTGTTTTTGTTGTTCAACATATGCCTAAAGGTTTCACAAAAGCTTTTGCCGAAAGATTAAATTCTATATGTAAGCTTAGAGTGGTTGAAGCAGAAGATAGAATGAAGATCGAAAATAATACAATTTATATAGCCCAAGGTGGATATCATATGGTACTTAATAATGACAAATATATTTCATTAAATGAGGAACCTTCTATTTGGGGTGTTAGACCTGCTGTAGATAAATTGTTTGAGTCAGCAGCAAAAGTTTATGGCGGAAATTTGATTTCTGTTGTATTAACTGGAATGGGTAGAGATGGAGCTAAGGGTACTGAGGTAATTAAAGATAAAGGTGGAATTACAATTTCAGAAGATGAATCTACTTGCACAATTTATGGAATGCCTAGAGTTGCATATGAAACAGGGAAAGTAGATTTAGTGTTAGAATTACCACTTATTTCAGGAAAAATTAATAACATTATAAAAAGATAAAAGGGAGATATGAGAATATATGGATTTTGATAAATTTCACATATGGGTACATAAAGAATTAGGGATAAATTTGGCTGCTTATAAACCTGAGCAGCTTCATAGAAGAATCAATAGTTTGATATCTAGGATAGGAGTAAATTCCTTAGAGGAATATACCAAATTAATAAAATCAGATGAAAACCAGAAACAAAGATTTTTAGACTTTATCACAATTAATGTGACAGAGTTTTTTAGAAATCCAGAATTGTTTAAAGAACTTGAAG
Source organism: Clostridium sp. DSM 8431 (assembly GCF_900116755.1). Classification (GTDB taxonomy): domain Bacteria; phylum Bacillota; class Clostridia; order Clostridiales; family Clostridiaceae; genus Clostridium. The sequence continues at coordinate 13,690 of NZ_FPBY01000047.1, read as the reverse complement.
AAAGATTTGTTAAGGAATTACTACCTAAGAATAATAAACTTAAGATATGGAGTGCTGCATGTTCAATAGGTTGCGAACCCTATACTTTAGGAATTATATTAGATAGAGTAAGTAAAGGAAAAAGGCATGATATATTAGCAACAGATATTGATAATACAATTCTTAAAAGAGCAACAGAGGGTGTATATTTACCATCTGAAGTGAAAAATGTTGAAATTCAAGATTTAAATAACTATTTTACAAAGGTTGATGATAAATATGCCATAAATGATAACATTAAATCAATGGTAAAATTCAAAAGACATGATTTAATATTAGATAATTATGAAAAAGATTTTGATTTGATTGTTTGTAGAAATGTGGTTATTTACTTTAATAATGATGTAAAAAATGAGATATATAAAAAATTTTCAGATTCACTAAAAAAAGGTGGGTTATTATTTGTAGGAGCTACAGAAAGTATTTATAATTATAAAGAATTTGGATTTGAGAAAGCTTCTACATTTATATATAGAAAACTTTAGGGAGGAATTTATATGGATACATCTCAATATATGACAATGTTTATAGAGGAATCAATGGATAATTTACAGACTCTTAATGAATCACTTTTAGATTTAGAGCAAGATCCAACTGATGTTGATAAGTTAAATGAAATTTTTAGAGTTGCTCATACAATAAAAGGTATGGCTGCAACAATGGGATTTAGCGATATTGCTGAACTTACACATAAGATGGAGGATGTTTTATCTGAATTTAGAGATGGAGAATTAAGTATCTCACAAGATGTTGTTACAGTTTTATTTGATTGTCTAGATACATTAGAGAAAATGATAACTAACGTTGAAGAAGGAATTGAAGAACAAGTTGACATTAATCCTATTATGGAAGCTTTAAATAAGATTGCAAATAGTGGAGAAAATGAAAGCGCAGCATCTGAAAAAACTGAAGAAGCTCATGCTGAAGAAAGTGATTCAGATAAGCCTGCAGCAGGTGAAGAACTTGTTGCATTAAATGAGTATGATTATTCAGTAATAAAACAAGCTAAGGAAAAAGGTTACAATGCTGTTGAAATAAAAATTTCTTTAAGTGAAAATACTTTACTTAAATCAGCAAGAGCATTTTTAATAGTAAAAGATCTTGAAGAAGCTGGTGAAATAATAAAATCTGTACCAGAAACTCAGGAAATTGAAAATGAAGAATTTGATTTAGAATTAAAATTTGTAATAGTTACCAATAATTCTGAAGAAGAAATAAAAACTTTAGTTGAAGGTATTTCAGAAGTAAGAAAAGTAGAAGTACAAACAGTAGTTATGGAAAGCGAAGCTGAAAAGCCTGAGAAAGCTTTAGAAAAGAAAGAAGAAGTTAAGCCTAAGACTATAGTAGAAGAAAAGAAACCAGCTAAAAAGGCAAAGGCTAAAAAAGAACCTGCTAAGCATAAAAAGGTTCATCAATCAGTAAGAGTTGACTTAGAAAGAATAGATAAGTTAATGAACATGGTTTCAGAACTTGTTATTTATAGAACAAGATTAGAGCAAATAGTATTAAACTATAAGTCACCTGAGTTATCTGAAACTTTAGAGCAAGTTGGAAGAACAACAACTGATCTGCAAGATCTTGTAATGAAGATAAGGATGCTTCCTTTAGATACTGTATTTAATAGATTCCCTAGAACGATAAGAGACGTTTCTGTTGAATTAAATAAGGAAATTAACTTTATCATAGAAGGTGCTGAAACAGAATTAGATAGAACAGTTATTGATGAAATTGGAGAACCTTTAATTCACTTATTAAGAAATGCAGCTGACCATGGTATAGAATCTAAAGAAGAAAGAATTGCAGCAGGAAAGGATCCAGTTGGAACTGTAAAACTTATTGCATATCAAGAAGGTACAAAAGCATTAATAAAAGTAATTGATGATGGTGCTGGAATAAATGTTGAAAAAGTTAGAGCTAAGGCTGAAAAGGTAGGAATTAATACAGAAGGTCTTAACGAAAATGATATTAAGAATTTAATATTTGCTCAAGGCTTTAGTACTAATGAAGTTGTAACAGATATTTCTGGAAGAGGAGTTGGAATGGATGTTGTTAAGACAAAAATTGCTTCTCTTGGAGGTAGTGTTGAACTTATTAGTGAAGAAGGAAAGGGCTCAACATTTATAATTCAACTTCCACTTACTTTACAAATCATTCAAGCTTTATTAGTAAATGTTGGTGAAGAAACATTAGCAATTTCATTAGGATTTATAGATAGAGTAATTGATTATAAAGAAGAAAATATTAAGAAAACTAACGGTAAGGAAGTTATTATTTATAGAGATAATGTTATACCATTAGTAAGATTAAATGAAAGATTAGATATTCAAGCTAGTGAAAGTCAAAAGAAGTATGTAATAATCGTAAATGTAGGAGATAAGACAGTTGGATTATTAGTAGATTCTTTATTAGGACAACAAGAAATTGTTATAAAACCTCTTGGAAAGACATTAAAATCTCTTGAGGAATATATAGGTGCAACAATATTAGGAAATGGATTAGTAACATTAATACTTGATGTAGGTGCACTATTATAAGTATAATATAGATATAGGAGGAAAGGTATGGAGGAGGGTCAATTAACCAGTATTCAAATGGATGCATTAAAAGAAGTATCCAATATAGGGACAGGCAATGCAGCTACAGCCTTATCAATGCTACTTGGAAGAAAAATTGATATGACAGTACCAGCAGTTAATCTGATAGAATTTTCAGCATTACTTGAACAAGCTGGAGACGATGAGGTGGCAGGAATTGTTGTAAGAGTACTTGGTGATATACCAGGTAGTATATTAATAATATTTGAAAAAAACGTAGCATTGGATATAATAAAAATGTTAACTGGAAGAGAGGAAGAATATTATTCTGAATTTGGAAGCTCTGCGCTCTGTGAAATAGGAAATATTCTTTCTGGATCTTATATGAATGCAATTTCACAGTTTACTGGACTTAGTGCAATAGCATCTGTACCAGCAGTATCCTATGATATGCTAAGTGCTATTTTAGCAACAACTTTTGTTGAATCTGGGCAATATGATGAATATATTCTAGATATAGAAACCTTATTCTTAGATGAAAATAACGGGAATGTAGGAGCACATTTTTACTACATACCGGTACCAGGTTCTATTGAAAAAATTTTAAAAACTATAGGCGTAAATTAAATTGGAGGTATAAACGAAATGGCTAAAGTATTAATAGTTGATGATGCAGCATTTATGAGAATGATGATAAAAGATATTCTTGAAAAAAATAATTTTGAGGTGGTAGGAGAAGCTAGCAATGGGTTAATGGCAGTTGATCTTTATAAAAAAGAAAAACCAGATGTCGTTACAATGGATATTACTATGCCTGATATGGATGGTATAGAAGCTGTTAAAGAAATAAAAGCTTTTGATCCAAATGCAAAGGTAATAATGTGTTCAGCAATGGGACAACAATCAATGGTTATGGATGCAATAAAAACAGGAGCAAGAGATTTTATTGTTAAACCATTCCAAGCTGATAGAGTTCTTGAAGCTATAAATAAGGTTCTTGGAGCATAAGATTACAGGCAGAAAAAGGGTATAGGAGGCGATGTTAAGTGCAAATTGTAGTATTTAAGTTAGGTGATGAACATTTTGCAGTTGAAACTGAGAGAGTTCAGGCAATAAATGATATTATGAGAATAACTAAAGTACCTAAAGCACCGGCTTATATTAAGGGTCTAATTAATTTAAGAGGGAATATTAAGTCGTTAGTAGATATAGATTTGTTATTAAATGTTAAATCTTCAGCAGAACAGCAAAATATTATTATATTAACTGTTGAGGATGAAGAAATAGGAATTACAGTTGATGAAGTAGAAGAAGTATTAGATGTTGATGAAAAATCAATACAAAAGATGGACAGTGAACAGGTAAGTCCTTATATTAGAGGAATCCTTAAGTATGAAGATAAGCTTTTAACAATTATTGATATTGATAAGCTATTAAATTAAATAGGAAAGAGGGAAAAGTATGGCAGATGTTTTATCCCAAAGTGAAATAGATGCATTGTTATCTGCCTTATCTACAGGAGAATTAGAACCTGAACAGATGTCTAAAGATGAAGAAAAGCACAAAGTTAAGGTTTATGATTTTAGAAGTCCTCAAAAATTCTCTAAGGATCATATAAGGACACTTGAATTAATTCATGATAATTTTGCAAGAATAATTTCAAATTTTCTTACAGCGCAAGTTAGGACTAATGTTAAAGTAAGGATTGAAACTGTAGAACAGATAACTTACGAAGAATTTATACATTCTGTACAGAATCCAACAATAATGACTTTATTTAAGATGCCACCGCTAACAGGAACTATATTATTTGAATCAAATCCACAATTTGCTTTTCAAGTAATAGATATAATGTTAGGTGGAACAGGCGAAAGACCGATAATTAGTAAAGAATTTTCGGATATTGATAAGAAAATAATGCTTCAATTGACTTCAGGGATGATTGATAATTTAAAGTTGGCTTGGGAAGATATACTTGATGTAGAAACAGAAGTAGAAGGTATAGAAACTAATCCGGCAATTAATCAAACTTTGGCACCTAATGAACCAGTAGCACTTATAAGTTTTTCTGTGGAAATAGGCAAAAGTAATACATATTTAAATTTATGTATACCATATTTATCACTTGAAAAAGTATTAGATAAGCTTGTAGTACAATATTGGTTTAAAAATGAAGATGAAGAAAAGTTTGATGAATCAAGAACGAAAATTGAAAAAGGACTAGATCGAATAGAAGTTAATCTATCAGCAGAGTTAGGAAGAGCAAGTATTACTGTAGATGATTTCTTAAAATTAAGTTGCGGGGATATAATTAAGTTAGATAATAAATATACTAATCCTATTAAGTTGTTTGTTGAAGATAAGGAATATTATTATGCTAAACCTGGAATAGTAGGTAAGAATATTGGAGCAGCTGTATTAGATGTAATAGATAAGGATGTGAATGAGTAATGAGTAATGGCTTTTTATCTCAAGATGAGATAGACTCACTATTAGGTGGGGACAGTAAGGAGCAGAAAGCAGCTGATGAAGCTGTAAAGAAAGAGGAAAAAGTTTTAACTGATATAGAAAAAGATCTACTTGGGGAGATTGGGAATATTTCAATGGGCTCAGCTTCAACAGCTCTTTATCAATGTATCAATCAGAAGGTTAATATAACTACTCCAGTAGTAACTGAAACAACACTTGAAGAAATCAAGGAAGGGTTTGAAGCGCCTACAATAGTACTTGAAGTAGAATATACAACAGGTATTATTGGAAGAAATATATTAATTATTAAAACAGATGACGCTGCTGTAATATCAAATTTGATGATGGGCGGAGATGGTAAACCAGAAGAACATCATGAGCTTACTGATATAGAAATAAGTGCTGTATCGGAAGCTATGAATCAAATGATAGGTTCAGCTGCAACTTCAATGGCAACAATGTTTTCAAGAAAGGTAGATATAGCACCACCAGTATCAAAAATCTGGAAAGATCAAGATGAAGATTTATCAACTAATATCCCTTCTGATGAAAAGATTGTTAGAGTTAATTTTAAGATGACTATCGGTGATGTTGTGGATAGTAATATAATGCAAATCTTCCCAGCGTCTACTGCAAAGAAAATAGTCTCAATAATGATGGGAAAAGAAAATGAAGGACAGCAAAGTACACCTAGTGTAGCTGATTCAATACAAGAAGTTTCTTATAAGGAACCAGAAAGACCAGCTAGAGTAGAAAGTCCGGTTCAACCACCTCAACAACAGGTAAATCATGTTGCGCAGACTACAACTATGGCATCTGCTGCACCTGTAGAGGTACATGAAGCTAAATTTGAACCTTTAATTGATAGTGGAGTATCTTCAGCACCTAAGAATATAGATTTGATTTTAGATGTTCCACTTGATATTTCAGTAGTTCTTGGAAGAACTAAAAAGAATATTAAAGATATTTTAAGTTTAGGTACAGGCTCCTTAATTGAACTTGATAAACTAGCAGAAGAGCCAGTTGAAATTTTAGTTAATGGTAAAAAGATTGCTTTTGGAGAAGTAGTTGTTGTTGATGAAAATTTTGGCGTGAGAATTACAAATATAGTAAGCGGAGCTGAAAGAATTCAATCATTAAGATAATAAAAAGGCCATCTCATTTCAAGTGAGGTAGCTTTTATCATTAATTAATTAATAAAAATGCCTAAACTAAAAGATTCAATATTCGATAATTAATTATAGTGATAAAAAATGGAGGAATCGAAATGAATATTAAAGGAATTGGATCTCAAAATATAGTTAATTTATATACTAAGAATACCAATAAAGTTAGTAGTGCAGGAAAGGTTTCAAAAACAAATGATACTATAGAAATATCCAATGTAGCAAAAAAACTAAGTACTTATTCTTTTGATGATGTAAATATTGATAATAGTGCTAAGGTTGAAGCTCTTAGAGAGAAAATTCAAAATGGTACTTATAATGTTGATGCTAGATTAACTGCTCAAAGTATTATGGATATAATTAAGGAGAAAAAAGTATAATGAATACTGAGTTGATTGAAATAATTAGAAATGAAAATAAAGCATTGAAACATTTATTATCACTATTACAAAAACAATATGAATATATAATGAAAAAAGATGTATTCTCATTAGAAGAAATAGTAGAGGATATTAAAGAGGGCAATAAATTAGTTGCTCAAAATGAAGTAGAAAGAAGAAAACTAGTTGGAAAAGAGAATATGAATTTATTAGTTTTTGAATCTAAAGATAAAGAGCTTGAAGAAGCATTTAGAGATATAAAGAAAGTAATAAGAGAAATTCAATATCAGAAAGAAACAAATGATATGTTGTTAAAACAAGAAATAAGTTTTAATACACAGATATTAAGTATTATAAGTCCAAGAAGAGAAGTAAAAACTTATACATCGTTAGGTAATTTATCAAGATAGGAGGAAAAAAATGGCGGGATTGTTTTCGGCGTTAGGCGTAGGAAGAAGTGGATTAAATACAAGTCAAAGTGCAATTAATACTACATCTCATAATATTTCAAATTCTAATACTGTTGGATATACAAGACAAAGATCAAAAATTGTTACTAACCCACCTGTATCAACGGGAATAATGGGGACTGGTCAAATAGGTACTGGTGCAAAGGTTAATGCTATTGAAAGAGTAAGAGATTCTTTTATTGACTATCAAGTTAGAAATGCAAATTCTAATGTGGGAAATTCAAATATAAAAAGTAATATTTTATCACAAGTAGAAGATGTATTTAATGAGCCATCAGAAAATGGTATATCAACAATGATAGGTAAATTTTTTGACTCATGGCAGGAAGTAGCAAAGCAACCGAATAGCTCTAATACTAGAACAGTTTTATTACAAAATACTATATCATTAACAAATACTTTAAATAGTACTTATATAAAGTTAGAAGAGTTAGAGAATAATTGTCAGAAACAAATAAAACAAAATGTAATAGATGTTAATACTCTTCTAAATAAAATTGATAGCATAAATAAAGAAATAAAAACAATAACTGCAGCTGGAGAAACTCCTAATGATCTTATGGATACAAGAGATAATTATCTTGATGAATTAAGCTCATTAATAGGTATTTCAACAGAGAAAAAGCCTTATAATGGAATTGATTTAAAGGCAACAGATTCTGGAGTTATGGTTTATCCAACTTTAGTATCAAGTAATAACAGTTCATCTGCTAGATTATCATATATTTCATCTATAGAATCAGATCCAGGTAACTCAGATGTAAAAATTATATCTTATTATAAACTAGGGGATAGTGCGACAGAGGGAAATCTTCAGACAGTAAAAGTTTCAGGATTAAGTGATAGTGATGTGGAAAATTTATTAGCATCAAGAGTATTATGGGCAAATTCTGAAGGACAATTAGTTAAATCAGATGGATTTGTAGTTCGTGAAGGTGAACTGATTTCGGCTAATGAGTTAATGGCTTACGATGCAACTAAAGGAGAAGTAGCAGGTAATGTGCAGTCTCAAGAAAGTATAAGAGAATATAAAAATCATTTAGATAGCTTAGCTAAAGCTATAGCTTTTTCTATTAATGCTGTTCATAGTGGACTAGCAGATGTTAATAATATAGGCGGTACTCCTGAATATGATACTTTACCATTCTTTGTAAATTCAAGCGTGGTAAGATATACTCCATCAGGAGAAGTTGCAAACATAAAACAATTATTAGATGCAGAAAGTAATATAACAGCAAAAAATATTACTGTTAATAAAGAACTTCTTGATGATGTTATGAAGTTAAAAGTAAGAACTCATGATTGTAATTTTGAAACAGGAAGAAATAATGATATTGATGCAGAAGGTGATGGAAAAAGAGCATTAGCTATTGCATCATTAAGAGATACATTATTACCTATACAAGATTTTGGTGGCGTTATAAATTCAAGAGCAGATTTATTTAATTCATCAAAAGGTAAAGCAACATTAAGTAATTTTGGTATGACAATAACTTCAAATACTAGTGGTATGACATTTGATTCATTTTTTCAAGATACTATTGATAAGTTAGCAGTAAATGCTTCAGCAGCTAATAGTGATGTTAAAGTTCAAACTAATATCCTAGAAAATCTTGAAAGTAGTAGAGATAGTGTATCAGGAGTATCTTTAGATGAGGAAATGACTAACTTAATTCAGTTCCAACATGCATATAGTGCTAATGCTAAAGTTATATCTACTGTTTCAGAGTTACTTGATGTTGTGATTAATGGGCTTATAAGATAGTATAAGGAGATGAATTTATGAATTCTAGAATAACTAATAGAATGATATCTAATAATTATTTGAGTAATATGAAACGAAATCTTTTTAATTTAAATACAATAAATAATCAGTTATCAACAGGAAAATTAATTAATAGACCATCAGATAATCCATACAAGACAGCAAGAAGCATGCAACTTACAACAAGCATAAATTCAAATGCACAATATAAAACTAATATAGAAGATGCTTCAAATTGGCTTGATGCAACTGATGATGCATTATCATCATTAACAAATGTTGTACAAAGAGTAAGAGAACTTATGGTTTCTTCAGGAAATGCAGCTTATGGAAGTGATGAAAGTAAATCTATAGCAAAAGAAATAAGTGAAAGAGTTTCTGAAATAACTCAAATTCTTAATACAAATTTTGATGGAAGATATATTTTTGGTGGTACAAAAACGACATCTAAACCTGTTGAAGCAACAAGTGATTTAGATAGAGGAACTTACTCTATAAACTTTATTGATAAAGATGGAAAAATCATAGATACAGATTCTACAGATTATAAACAAAATATCTTAACAGAAGCTCTTTCTAGTAAAATTGGAATAGAGGTATCTAAGGGTGTAAATATTGATTATAATGTTACAGCTATGGGAGTGTTAAAATTCAGAAGTGATAAAGGAGAATATGTGGATGGATTGAAATTATTTGATGAAATTCAAAATAATCTTTTATCAGGAGATATGGCTGATAGGGAAGAAGTAGTTAAGGAAAATCTTACAGACTTAGATAGCTTAATAAGTAACATATTAAATTTAAGATCTGAAGTTGGTGCAAAACAAAATAGACTTGAATCTGCAGGTAGTAAAAATAGAGATGAAACTTTAAATATGACTGATGTTTTATCTAGAACAGAAGATGTTGATTACACAGAGAAAACTATAGAATATTATCAAGCTCAAACAACTTATACAGCAGCACTTCAAGTTAATGCACAGATTTTACCAAAGACATTATTAGATTATCTATAAGAGGTGTGTGTTATGGAGTTAACATTTGAAAAAGGTTTATTAGGTTTGGAAACATATAAAGAGTATGCGTTAAAGAATATTGAAGATTTAGATTCTTTTAAACTTCTACAATCAAAAGATGAAGAAGGTATAGGGTTGATTTTAATGTCACCATTTGAAGTTTGTAAGAGCTATGAATTTGAAATATCTGATTCAATTATGAATTCAATTGGCGTAAAAAGTAAAGATGATATTTTGATATATACTACTGTTAATGTAAATTCAGATTTTACAAAAAATACAACTAATTTACGTGCTCCTATAATAATAAACAGAAAGAGTAAAAAGGGAGTACAGGTTATTTTAAATAACGAAGAATATAAGATAAAACATCCTATATGTAAGGGGTGATTATATGTTGGTGATTACTAGAAAAGAAGGCGAATCTATATTAATTGGAGATGATATTGAAATTACAATATCAAAAATTTCTGACGGAAGTGCAAAAATAGCAATAAATGCACCAAGAGAAATGACCATATTAAGAGAAGAATTATATAAAGAAATTAAAGATGAAAATATAGAATCAGCTAAATTCAATAAGGATTTATTAAAGAGCCTTAAAAAGTAGGAGGATTACATGAGTTTAAAGATTATTAGTCATGGAGGAGTAAATAGTCTTATAAATGATAATGGAATAGTATTTAATGCCAGTGACAAGGAAGTTAGTGAAGTAAGCAGTAATACTAAGGGTGAATTTCAAAGTCCAAAAGAAATAAATAAAGCATTAGAAAAGCTAAATAAAGAATTAGAAAAAGAAAAATCTCATGCTGAATATTCTGTTTATGAAAAATTAAATGCAATTACTATCAAAATTATCAATGATGAGACGAAGGAAGTTATTATGGAACTGCCACCTGAAAAAATTTTGGATCTAGTTTCTAAGATGTGTGAATTAGATGGAGTAATAGTGGATGAGGATGCTTAGAGGTAGGGTATGCCATATCAATTAAGTCTTATTACTACTGATATTAGAAAAAAAATAGTTGAGGCAGTTAAGAAAGAAAAAATCCATAATAAAGAAAGAGCGTTAGTTTCTGCAGATGATCAGAAAAAACGAGAATATGAAAATGGTGGGAAAGATAGTAGCACAAGAAAAAAGAAGAGGTATCTAACTATTGATGCCGTTAAAGAGGAAAACAAAAAGCTAAAAATAGATGTTGAAATGGACGAAGATGTACTGAGTGATGAATCATTAGGTATGTTTATAGATAAGAAAAAGTAGGAGGGTGTGTATGTATACTAATGGGTATAACGTATATAAAAATAATAGTATAAATTTCGCTTCAAAGGAACAATTATTATTAATGCTTGTAGATGGAGCTGTCAAATATGCAAAGAGAGCTGAAATTGCTATAGATAAGAAGGATGTAAAATTAGCTCATGAAAGTTTAATTAGAACTCAAGATATATTTATTGAACTTATGTCTACATTAAATAGAGATGCAGGGGAGTGGGCAGTTCAGTTATTTAAGGTTTACGAGTTTATTAATAATAGCTTAGTTCAAGTTAATTTTAAGAAGGATAATAATTTATTGAGGGAAATATTACCTTTAATTGAAGAGGTAAGAGATATTTGGTATGAAGCTTATGAAAAAGCTAAAAAATAAATAATTATTTATATAAGAGGGGATGATTAAATGACTAATAGAGTCACAGGGTTAGCAAGTGGATTAGATGTAGAGTCCTTAGTTAGTTCAGAACTTGCTTCTTATAAATCAAAGATAACACAAGAACAGCAAAATAAAGCAACCTTACAAATTCAACAAGAGTTATATAGAGGGGTTATAAAGCAAGGTTCTGATTTTTATAATAAGTATTTAGATGTTACTAAATCAGATAGTTTATTATTATCATCTAAGTATTCATCTACTGTATTTTCTTCAAGTAATGAAAATATAGTAACAGCTAAGTCAGTAAGTGGTGCGGCAATTCAAGATACTTATACAGTAGATGTTACCCAATTAGCATCTACTGCTAGTACTGTACTTAAGTTGAGTCAATTTAATAGTACAGATAAAAGTTCTATTTATGTGGAGATTAATGGTAAAGAACAAGAAATAGATATTAGTTCTATTTTAAATAGTGGAAAAGATGATAAAGCCAAGAATAATGATTTAGTTACAGCCTTAAACAATAATTTAAATGATTTAGGTTTAAAAGCAGCTTATTCAGAAATATCTGGAGGAATTATTCTACAAACAAAAGAAATGGGAAAAGGTCAATCCTTTGAAATAGGATATAAAGATGGAGCGGGAAATAAAAATGTTGTAGCTTCTGCTGAAGGTAAGGATGCTGAATACGTAATAAAAAGTTCTACAAATACAAAGGGACAAACATTTAGCAGTTCATCAAATACAGTTACACATGATGGAATTCAATTTTCTTTTACAACTACAACTGAGAAAGATAATCCAGTAGTTATTACAGGAAAAACAGATTCAAGCTCTACAGTAGATGCAATAAGTAACTTTTTTGATGACTATAATTCAATGCTAACAAATTTTCAAACATTATTAACAGAAAAACATGATAAGGATTATAAGCCACTAACAGAAGAACAAAAAAGTGCTATGACTGATTCTCAAATTGAAAAGTGGGAAAAGAAGGTTAAAACAGGACAACTTCGTAATGATAATTTAGTACAAAGTCTTGTGACTCAAATGAGATCGATATTTGCTTCAAAGACAGCTGAATTAAAAGAGATAGGTATAACTACAGTTAGTAAATATGATTCAAGTGCTGGTACTTTTACTGTTGATAAAGATAAATTGAAGGCTGCATTAGAAAAGGATCCTAATGCTGTTATGAGGTTATTTAATAAAGCTGAGGATACAATTAAAGGTGCAGATGGTGAAAATGAAACAGTAGCTGGCAGTGGAGGATTATTTACAAATTTAAAAACTGTGCTATATGATAATACTATATCAACTTCTAAGTCAAGATTAATTGCAAAAGCTGGTACTGAAAGTTTTAACTCTAATAGTACAATAACAAAGCAATTAAATAGTTATGCAAAGAAAATATCACAAATGGAATCTACTTTAACAAGTAAGGAAAACAAATTATATAAAAAGTACTCTTCTTTAGAAACTCTAATAAATAATTACAATAATCAATTAGCATCATTACAATCATATTTAGGATATTAAGATGATTGAAAAGTTATTTTCTGATTATATATTTTTAACAAAAAATATTTTATCAGGTATAAAAAATGGTATATCTGTTGAAGAATATTTCGAAAAACGTGAAAAGTTAATTAAAGACATTATAGAGTTAGATGCTAGTAAAGAAGATAAAAAAGCAGAGTATGAAAGCTCTGGAGCTAAAGAATTAGATGAAAATGTAGTTGAATTTATAAAAAATGAAATGAAGGATACTAAGATGCAGATGCAAAAAGCAGCATTAAATAAGAGAGTTTATTCTAGTTATGTTTCTAGCAATGTATCTGGAAGTTTCTTTAGAAGAACTATATAAAGATAAAAAGCTGATGCTCAATGTTTATAAACATTGAGCATCAGCTTTTTTTATGTACAAGAAAATTCAAAATTTCATTAAAGGCATTACCAACTTTGTCCTTAGAGTGAATAGAGGGCTTTTAATTTGACTTATGTAAAAAAATAAAAAAATAAAAAAATACTATAAAGTTTATAAAAATATGGGCGAATATAAAAATATAGGTTAACCAAGTCTCTATAGAGAAAAAATAAATTATATAGACTCCAAGGAAGTGAGTCTTTAAAATCAAGGAGGAATTTAAAATGATAATTAATCATAATATGAGTGCAGCAAATGCATTAAGAAATACA
>NZ_FPBY01000069.1:1966-17997 GCF_900116755.1 Clostridium sp. DSM 8431 | reverse complement strand
GTTATAAAAAGAATTATGTATGGTAGATGTAGTTTTGAAACTTTGAGAATGAAAGTTATTAAATTGGAAAGTTTAAAAGTATGATGTTATATACTAATGATATTCAACTAACATTGGAAAGAACCACTTTTAGTATGTGTTAAACACCATAGCTCATTCTCCTAGACTTATTATTATGGATGAACCTACTGTTGGTATTGATCCCCAGTCTAGAAATCATATTTTAGAATCAGTTTTAAAGCTTAGAGATGAGGGTGCAACAATAATTTATACATCTCATTATATGCAGGAAGTTGATGATATTTGTGACAGAATTTCTATTGTAGATAAAGGTCATATAATTGCAGAGGGAACTAGTGAAGAACTTAAAAATCTTGTTTCAAGTAAGAGTATTTATGATTTGAAATTAAATAAAAAGATAGAGGGACTTGAAGACTGCTTTAAGGAAATAGCAGGAATTGAAAAGGTATCAAACAATAATGAAGAGTATAAGATTTCTTCTTTAAAGAGTAAAAATGTACTTACTGAAATTGTTGAAACTGTTATTAAAAATGGTGGAGAAATCAGAAGTATTTCAGATAATGAACCAAGCCTTGAAGCTGTATTTTTAGCTCTTACAGGTAAAAATTTAAGAGACTAGGAGATGAGTAAATGTTTATAAATATGATTAAAAAAGAATTTATTCAGCTTTTTAGAAATAAGGGAAATGTATTTATGCTTTTTGCTTTTCCTATAATTCTTATAACAACTTTAAGTATTGGACTTAAAAGTATGATGGAATTTGATAATGATATTTTTGATAATGATGGAGAGAAGTCAATTATTTATTATGCAGAAGAAGAGGGAAGTGAAGAATATTCTATTGGGTTTAATAGCTTTATTCAAGGAGTAGAGGATGCTGTAAGTATAAACTTTGAGAAGGTTACTTCTTTAGATGAAGTTAAAGATAAGGTGGATAAATATGAAGCTGTTGCCTTTGTTGATATTACCCCAGATGGGTTTTCTATGTATTCTTCTAAAAATGGAGAAAAGACACCTGCTAAAATATTCAAATCTATGATGGATAATGTTCTTATAAACTATTCTGTATATAACGTAGTAAGGGAGTACAACCCTGAAAATTTAAGAGATATGGTTAAATCAGAGTACAATGAATATATTGAAAATCAGGATATGGGGGGAGTTAGAAATATGACTTCCACAGAATTTTATACCTTTGCTGAACTTGCTCTTATAATTCTTTATGTTTCAACTAGTGTTTCAGAAAGTGTTTATGAAGAAAAAGTTCTTAACACTTTAAACAGAATAAAGTTATCTAAGTCAAGTGAACATCTTATAATTTTTTCTAAGGTATTCATGGGATGGGTAATTTCAATAATGCAAACAACTTTAATTTATTTCTATACATCAATATTTTTAAAGCTAGATTGGGGAAGCCATGTATTTAAATTATTTAGCATGTTTACTGCTTTAGGGTTATTTGCTTCAACTTTAGGAGCTTTGGTTGGATATTCTTCTAAGAAGGATACTGCAGGTGCTCAGATTTTAAGTGGATGTATATTTTTAATATGTTTCCTTGGAGGATGTTATGTGCCTTTAGTTCAAGTTATACTTATTCCAGTTATAAATAAACTTGTTTATATCAGCCCTATTTATTGGATAGATACAGCAGCAAGTAGCATTTTATGTAACATAGAATCAAATGCATATACAATAGCTATGATTTTGCCTTTATCATTATCAGCTATTTCAATTATATTGTATTTGATTTTTGTGAGAAGAAAAGGAGGTATGGCAAATGCTTAATATAATGAAGGTAATCTTTAAAATACTTTTTAAGCGTAAGGGTTTTATACTTACAACATTTATTCTTCCTTTGGTACTAATAATAGCAATATCAGGTTTAAGCAGAAGTAATTCTTCTTACAATATAGGAATGATAGATAAGGATAAAGGAGAGTTTGGACAAGTTATTGAAGATAGCCTTAAAAGTTCTGAAGCCATTAATTTAATAAATCTTGAAGAGGGAGATTATTCAGAAGATATTATTTTTCATAAATATGAAATGATAGTTACAATTGATGAGGATTATACAGATAAAGTTATAAAGGGAGATTTAAGTAAGATAAAATATAGAACTTTAAATGAAGGAGAAATGTCTAGTATAGTTGAAAGTTTAATTGAAAATCAGTCTAGTTCTCTTTATACCATTTCTAAAAATATAGATATTGAAAAAGTAGATATTAATAGTGTAATAGATACCTTTAAAAATTCAAAACCTGATTTTACAGAAGTGAAAACTGCAAAAAAATCAGGAAAAGTTAGTGATTCCTTAGGATTGATATTTTATATAATATTTATTTCTTCAGGTCTTGCATGTGTATTTTTACTTGAAGATGAAAGGCTTGGAACTAAGGATAGAACAATAATGAGTAAGGTTAGTGAAAAAAAGTACTATGGAGCTCATGTATTAATTTATATGATTCTTGGTTCAATTCCAGCTTTTGAATACTTTATATTCTGTAATTTATTAAATATTGATTTTAAAATAGAAAATAAAATATGGCTCCTTATTATAGTTCTATCATTATCCCTTTTAGCAGTTACCTTTAATATTTTTATTACTTCTATAATAAAAAATAAAGGTGTATATAACCTTGTAAATTCATGTTTAACTATACCAATGTTTATGCTTAGTGGATGCTTTTGGCCTTATGAAATGATGAGTGAAACTTTACAAAATGTAGGATAAATTCTTCCAACTAGATGGCTTTTAGAAGCTTATGAAAACCTACAGAAAGGGTGTAATATATCAGAAATTATGCCTAATATATTTGGTATTATAATCTTATCATTATTATTCTTTGTTATGTCTATATATTTTACTAAACATAGAGTAGCTTTAATTAAAAGAAATGTATAAGAAGTGAAATAAAAAGGTGCATTTGAATATGCATCTTTTTTGTGTTTCTACAAAAATTTTTGCCATAGTGGTCTTTACTAGAGAAATGTTGTTAAGGTACTTAAGGCACATTAGCTTAAGAAATAAGAGGATAAATGTATAAATATATGTTATTATCTTTAAGGATAATATATATTCATAGGTTAAAAATAATTATAAGGATGAAAAAACTGAAATAAGGTTATTAATAAAAGGAGAATTATAATGAAAAATAAATTTGAAAATTATGATTTAAGCAGTGAAATATTAAAAGCTGTTTCTGATTTAGGATATAAGAACTTAACAGAGGTTCAAGAAAAAGTAATAGAACCTGCTTTAGAAGGAAAAGACATGATAGTAAAGTCTCAGACTGGTTCTGGAAAAACTGCAGCTTTTGCTATTCCTTTATGTGAAAAGATTGTATGGGAAGATAATGAACCTCAAGTACTTGTACTTGCTCCAACAAGAGAACTTGCACTTCAAATAAGTGAAGATTTTAAAAACATAGGAAGATATAAAAGATTAAAGTCACAAGCTGTCTTTGGAAAATCTCCTTTTAAAGACCAAGCAAGAGACCTTAAGCAAAAAACTCATATAGTATGTGGTACTCCAGGAAGAGTTATGGATCATATTGAAAGAGGAACTCTTAATATTTCAAATATTAAGTATTTAGTAATTGATGAAGCAGATGAAATGCTTAATATGGGGTTTATTGAACAGGTAGAAAAGATTATTAAGAAGATGCCTACGAAAAGACAAACCATGCTATTTTCAGCAACAATACCTGAAGAAATTAAGTCTCTTTGCAAAAAATACATGAAAAATGAAGAAAACATAGAAATTGAAAGAAAAAGTATTGTAAACAGCAATATTGAACAAATGAAAATAGTAGTAGATGAAATGGGGAAATATGAGCTGCTTAATAATATTCTTCTAAAAGAAAAACCTAAAGCCTGTATGATTTTCTGTAGAACTAAGGAAAATGTAGATAAGGTTTTTGCATATTTAAAAAAGAAATCTTATTCCGTAGAAAAGCTTCATGGAGGAATGATGCAAAAAGACAGAACTAAGATTATGGAAGATTTTAAGCTTAAGGCTTTCAGAATTTTAATAGCAACAGATGTAGCAGCAAGAGGTATAGATGTAGATAACATAACTCATGTAATAAATATTGATATTCCTATGGAAAAAGAAGCTTATGTACATAGAATAGGAAGATGTGGAAGAGCCTCTAATAAAGGAAAGGCTATAACTTTTGTAACTCCTTATGAAGGAAAGTTTTTAAAAGAAATTGAAGAATACATAGAAACTGAAATTCCAGAAGAATCAAAGAAAATTTTTAATTTAACTTCTGAAGAAAAAGAAAAGGGTACTGAGTTTTTAAAGCAGACTATGAAAAAGACTGCAAAGAAAAGCAAAAATGTAGGAAAAGATATAACAAAGCTTTATTTTAATGGTGGAAAGAAGAAGAAAATAAGAGTTATAGACTTAGTTGGAACTATTTCTAGTATAGAGGGAATAAATTCAGATGATATAGGAATAATTGATGTTCAAGATAATTGTTCTTATGTGGATATTTTAAATGGAAAAGGAAATAAAGTTCTTAATGCTATGAAAGAGAAAACTGTTAAAGGTAAAAAGTTAAGAGTGGAAAAAGCGAAAAAATAAATTCAAGGAAATAATAAGGGAAACAGAGCATCTTTGTTTAAGCATAAGCTGCAAGGGTTGTCTCCCTTTATTTTTCAAATTTCAATTAAGGGGAATGGCTTAGCTACTTTTATAATAGTCTTTCATAAAGAAATGTTGGTAAAATCAATAATTGGGTTTTATAGAATTTAAACTAAATATCTAGAAAACTACCCTTGGTATTTTTAATATTTCTAAGATAAAAATCATAACAACATTTATCTATTAAAGATAAGTATATATTGAAATTCAATATTTATTAAACATTAATTCAATCTTTTTTGTTAGAAATATTAAAACAATAAAGAAGCCCTGATATTTTACTATCTAGGGCCATTGTTAATTACAAAAGTTAAAAAATTAAAAATTAAAGTTTTTGTATCCTCAGAAGAAATATTTGATAAATCATGATTCATATCATTAACTGTAACTAGCTTCACATTATTATTAAATTCTTTACTCTTATTATAAAGACTTAAAGAATTTTCGTAAGGAACCATTGTATCAGCTTTGCTGTGAATAATTAAAGTCTTTGGAAGATCTTTTCTTACATAATTTATAGGACTAAATTTATTTACATAATCCTGATTGCTTTTTAAATTTCCAACAGCAGATGTAATATCATATGTTGCCATAGACATATCTAATGTATTTAAATCAGTAGGACCAAAAAAGTCTACTAAGTATTTAACTTTTGAACTATAAGACGCAAGTTCTTTTGAATCTTGAAAATCATTATTATCTGAATAAGCAGCCATAAGGGATAGATGAGCTCCTGCAGAAACTCCTATAAGGCCTATTTCATCTGTATTGAAATTATATTGTTCGCTATTTTTATAAACCCATCTTATAGCATCTTTAACATCACACACCTGTTTATTAAAGTCTGCTTTTGAGTTTAAAAGTTCATAAGAAACACTTATTATTGTATATCCTTCATCAATAAAGCTTTTTAATAAAGGTGATAAAACTCCAGGAATTGTACTATCACCATAAGCCCAGCTTCCTCCATGAACATAAAGTATTACTGGTGAGCCGCTCTTTGGAAAAGTTTCTGGGTGATATATATCTAAAAAGGTTTTGCTGTCACCTGGTTTATACATGACTTTCTCTTTATTAAGATCTGTGCCTTCTGTTAATATTTTTTCCATATTGCTTGAAGAAAAATTAGTACTATATTCTTTATACTCTTTATAAACATTGTAATATAACATAATTCTGTGCCTAAAGAATATAGAGGTACTTATAGCGGCAATAAGCAGAACCATAAGAAAATATTTTATTATTTTTTTCAAACTCTCAACTCCTCATTTAATTTATCTAAAAGTTTTTTATTTGTATAATATTTTATCATATAAAATTTATTAGTGCCTCAGGAATCAGAAATTTAACAAATTTATCATAATTAATTTTAATTATTTTTAACATAAATATATTTTTTTGAATAATAATGTGAAAATAATACTTATAATATGTATTATATATTTTATGAAAAAATATTGACAATTTACTTTGAGTGTAGTATATTTTGATTGTCAAAGTAATTTTGTACATTTTTTCTTTTAACTGGAATTTTAGGAGGTCCATAATGAATGAAGAAAATGGAGTAATTAATGAGCTACTTGTACAGCTTTTTAATGATGTTCTAGAAGTTGAGGAGGATGCATTAAGCAGTGGTCCTTTGTCAGATCTTTCATTAACAGAAATGCACACAATTGAAGCAATTGGTTTGTATACTGAAAAAACTATGTCAGACGTATCTGAAACACTAGGAATAACTATGGGAACTCTTACTACAGCAATTAATAAGCTTATTAAAAAAGGCTATGTTGAAAGAAAGAGAATTCCAGAAGATAGACGAGTGGTTCTTATAAGTCTAACTAAAAAAGGCAAACTTGCTTATATGCTCCATGAAAAATTCCACAAAGATATGATAAGTGAAACTGTTTATCATCTTACTGATGAAGATAAAAAAATTTTGATATCTTCTCTTAATAAAATAATTAAATTTTTTAATGGGAAAAAAGAATTAGTAAAAAATAAGGAGAAGTAATGAGTAAAATTTATATTAAAAATTTTGGAGCCTATGTTCCTAAAAAAGTAGTAACAAATGATATGCTATCAAAAATAGTAGATACAAGTGATGAATGGATTTCTACAAGAACAGGTATTAAAGAAAGAAGAATATCTGAAGGAGAAAATACTTCTGATTTAGCTGTAAAGGCTATTAATAAGATATTAAAGAAGGAAAATCTTGAAGGAAAAGAAATTGATTTAATAATTACAGCAACATTAACACCAGATAATATTATGCCATCAACAGCCTGCATAATTCAAAAAAAAATAGAAGCTGAAAAAGCAATGGCTTTTGATATAAATGCAGCATGTTCAGGATTTATGTATGCCCTTGAGGTAGCATATTCCATGATGGAAATGAATAAAAAATATAAAAATGTTCTAGTTGTTGGTAGTGAAGTTTTATCTAAAATAGTAGACTGGAAGGATAGAAATACATGTGTGCTATTTGGTGATGGAGCAGGTGCAGTTTTACTTCAAAGAGGAAATGAAGAAAAGTTAACTGATTTTTATTCATATTCTCAAGGCAAAAAAGGTGATGCTTTAGTATGTGGAGGATTAGATATTTTAAATCCTTATGTATCCCTTAAACATCCTTTAGATAATCATGTAAAAATGGATGGACGTGAAATTTTTAAATTTGCTTCTAGAGTAATGATTGATGCAATAAAGACATTAGCTCAAAATAATAATATTGATATTAATGATATTGATTTTATTGTACCACATCAAGCTAATGAAAGAATTATTAAATATACAGCAGATAAATTACACATAAGTTTTGATAAGTTTTATTTGAATTTAGATAAGTATGGTAATACATCATCAGCATCTATTCCAATGGCTTTATCAGAAATGAATGATAAGGGACTTATAAAATCTGGAATGAAAATAGTTATGGTAGGCTTCGGAGGAGGCCTTACAGTAGGAAGTATATTAATTGAAATTTAAGGAGGATATATTAATGTTTGAAGAAATAAGAGAAATAATATGTAATGAATTAGAAGTGAAAATGGAAGAGGTAAAGTTAGAAACAACTTTTGAAGAATTAGGAGCTGACTCATTAGACTTATTCCAAGTTGTAATTGAAATAGAAGATAAATATGGAATTCAACTTGAAGATGCTGAAAAGATTAAGAGTGTAAAAGATGCTGTTGACTATGTTGAAGCTAAATTAAACTAATAATTTTTTAACTTTAGATAAATCGGGCTTTAAAAAAGAGCCCGGTTTATTATTTAATATCTATGTTTTCATAAGATTAAGATGGAGGAATTATTATGGAACAAAATGAAATCTGTAAATTATTAAATATACAGTATCCAATATTGCAAGGTGGTATGGCATGGATAGCAGATGCATCTTTAGCAGCTGCAGTTAGTGAAGCAGGTGGACTTGGTATTATTACAGGTACAGCACCAGTTGAATGGATAAGAAGTCAAATAAGAATATTAAGAAAAATTACTGATAAACCTTTTGGGGTAAACATTATGCTTATGACACCTCATGCTGATGAAGTAGCAAAATTAGTTTGTGAAGAAAAAGTACCAGTAGTAACTACAGGAGCAGGAAGTCCAGGAAAATACTTAAATATGTGGAAAGAAAGCGGCATTAAAGTTATTCCAGTTGTAGCTTCTGTAGCTTTAGCTAAGAGAATGGAAAAGCTAGGAGCTGATGCAGTTATTGCAGAAGGAACTGAATCAGGAGGTCATATTGGATCTCTTACTACTATGGCATTAATACCACAAGTTAAAGATGCAGTAAATATTCCAGTAATTGCAGCTGGTGGAATTGCAGATGGAAGAGGAATGGCAGCATCATTTATGTTAGGAGCAAAAGGTATTCAAATGGGTACAAGATTCCTTCTAGCAAAAGAATGTACTGTTCATGAAAATTATAAAAACAAAGTAATAAAAGCCAAAGACATAGATACAGTAATTACAGGAGCAAGTCTTGGACATCCTGTAAGATTGATAAAGAATAAGCTTAGCAGAGAATATGCAAAACTTGAAAAAGAAGCAGCTAATGTAGAAGAACTTGAAAAAATGGGACAAGGTGCATTGAGAAAAGCAGTTGTTGAAGGTGATGTAGATTACGGAAATGTTATGGCAGGACAAATTTGTGGAATGCTTAAAGAAGAAGAATCGTGTTCATCTATTATTAATAACATTATGAGTGAATTTAATAGTTTATTAAGAAAAGCAGGTGAAATTATTGGATAAAAATAAAGTAGCTTTTCTATTTGCAGGTCAAGGTTCACAAAAGCCAGGCATGGGAAAAGACTTATATGACAATAAAGCATGCGTAAAAGAAATTTTTGATAAGGGCCAAGACATTTTAAAAATGAATATTAAAGATCTTATGTTTAATGGTAGTGAAGAAGAGTTAGAGCTTACTGAAAATTCTCAGCCAGCCATAGTTTTAATGTGTCTTGGCATAATTGAATCTTTAAAAGAAGAAGGAATTGAGGCAGGGTTTACGGCAGGACTTTCCCTCGGAGAATATTCTTCATTAGCTTATGCAAAAATGATAGAAAATAAAGATATACTTGAACTAGTAAAGGAAAGAGGAAGGATAATGGGATCTTCTCTTCCAAAGGGACTAGGTAAAATGGCAGCTATATTAAAGCTTGAAGAAGATCAAGTTAAGGAAGTTATAGAAAAATGCAAGGTAAAAGGAATTATTGAAGGCGTTAATTATAACTGTCCTGGTCAAATTGTTATAGCTGGTGAAAATGAAGCTATAGATATGGCTATAGAAGAAGTTAATAAAATAGGTGGAAAAGCTGTAGAACTTAAGGTTAGTGGTCCTTTCCATTCTTCTTTATTAAAGGATGCAGCAGAAGAATTTTATGGTTATTTAAAGGATAGAGAAATAAACAAGCCAAGTGTAAATATTTATTCAAATTATAAGGGAAGTTTATATACAGATGATGATGATTATATGGATATCCTAAAGAAACACATGAAGTCACCTGTTTATTTTGAAAAAATAATAAGAGATATGATAGATAAAGGGGTAGAAGTATTTGTTGAAATAGGGCCAGGAAAGAGTTTATCTGGTTTTGTTAAAAGGATTAATAGAAAAGTCAAAATACTTAGAATAGAAGATCTTAAGACCTTTAATGATACTTTAAAATATTTTAAAGAAAATTAAAATGGGAGGGAATATAATTTGCTAAAAGGTAAATGTGCAATAGTTACAGGAGCATCGAGAGGAATAGGAAAAGCAGTAGCAAAAAAGCTTGCATCTCAAGGTGTAAATATTGTTTTAAATTATAGAAGCAGTGAAGAAAAAGCTATTGAAGTTGAGAATGAACTTAAAGAGTTTGGAGTAGAAGTTTTAAGAGTTAAGGCTGATATAAGTAACATAAGTGAAGCTGAGAATCTTGTAAATAAGGCTAAGGAAAGATTTGGCAAAATAGATATTATGGTTAATAATGCCGGAATTACTATAGATAAGCTTATTATAAGAATGAAGGAAGAGGATTTTGATAATGTAATTAATGTAAACCTAAAGGGAGTATTTAACTGTCTAAAAAGTATAACACCAATTATGCTTAGACAAAAGGAAGGTTCAATTATTAATATTTCTTCAGTAGTAGGTATATCAGGAAATGCAGGTCAAGTAAATTATGCAGCATCAAAAGCTGGAGTAATAGGAATGACAAAATCATTAGCTAAAGAAATTGGAACTAGAGGTATAAGAGTAAATGCAGTTGCACCAGGATATATACAAACTGATATGACAGAAGGTCTTGATGATAAATATAAAAAAGAATTAATGAAACAAATACCTTTAAATAGGCTAGGAACAGCTGAAGATGTAGCAGATGTAGTATCATTTTTAGCTGATGATAATTCAAGATATATTACAGGTCAATGTATTCACGTTGATGGTGGTATGTTAATGTAGGAGGAATAAAGTTTATGGAAAGAAGAGTTGTAGTAACAGGAATGGGAGCAGTTACACCTTTAG
The DNA here is from genome assembly GCF_900116755.1 of Clostridium sp. DSM 8431. Classification (GTDB taxonomy): domain Bacteria; phylum Bacillota; class Clostridia; order Clostridiales; family Clostridiaceae; genus Clostridium. Next base: position 7,318 of record NZ_FPBY01000069.1, on the reverse strand, counting down.
GAAATGACGTGGAAAGTTTTTGGAATGGCATTAAAGAAGGAAAAAATGGAATAGACTTTATTAAAGGAATAGATACTTCAAGTTTAAGAGTTAAGATTGCAGGAGAAGTTAAGGACTTTAATCCAGCAGAAAGAGTTGGAAAGAAGGAAAGCAGAAGATTAGATAGATTTTCTCAATTTGCTTTAGCTGCTGCTGATGAAGCAGTAAAATCTTCGAAAATTGATCTTGATAAAATTGATAAAAAGAGATTTGGAGTACTTGTTGGTTCTGGTATTGGTGGTTTAAGAACTCTTGAAGATGATATTAGAAAGTCAGAAAGTGGAGCTTCTAAAAGATTTTCACCATTTTTTATACCTATGATTATTATTAATTTATGCTCAGGAAATATTGCTATAAAGTATGGAGCTAAAGGTATCTGTCAGTCTGTAGTTACTGCATGTGCAACTGGAGCTGATGCTATAGGCCAGGCTTATAGAGCAATTAAGCATGGTTATTCAGATGTTATGATAGCTGGAGCTTCTGAATCTCCTATAACAGTATCTTCTATGAGTGGTTTTGATAGTTTAAAAACTTTAAATACAGGTAATGATCCAAACAGAGCTTCAATACCTTTTGATAAGGAAAGAAACGGCTTTGTAATGGCAGAAGGTGCAGGTATTTTAATTCTTGAAACCCTTGAAAGTGCAGAAAAAAGAGGGGCTAAAATTTTAGCTGAAATCGTAGGTTATGGGGCAAACTGCGATGCTTATCATATAACAGCACCAGCACCAGATGGAGATGATGCTGCTGAATGTATGAAACTTGCAATAGATGAAGCAGGTATAACTCCAGAAGATATATCTTATATAAATGCTCATGGAACATCAACTGAACTTAATGATAGTTGTGAAACTAATGCTATTAAGACATGTTTTGGAGATTATGCTTATAAGGTTCCAATTTCATCTACAAAATCAATGACGGGACATCTTTTAGGTGCATCTTCAGCAATTGAGTCAATAATATGTGTAAAGGCAATTAATGATAAATTTATCCCACCAACTATAAATTATAAAAATAAAGATGAAGAACTTGATTTAGACTATGTACCTAATGTAGGAAGAAGTGCTGAATTAAATTATGTTTTGTCTAATGCTTTTGGGTTTGGAGGACATAATACATCCCTTCTATTTAAAAAGTATTGTAAATAATTTTTAGGAGGATAATTTCATGGATTTTAAAGAAATAAAGGAGCTTATAGATGCAGTAAATTCTTCTGATATTTCTCTGTTTGAACTTACTATGAAGGATACCCATATAAAAATGGATAAATCCCTTAATAGAATTACAAAATTAAGTAATGATGAATTTACAGCTAAGGAAGTATCGCTTGATACAGAAGAAAAAGTTGCTTGTACAAAGACAGAAGAAAAAGAATATGTAAGTAATGAAAAAGTGAAAGAGACAGAAGATAATTTTACAGTAATAAAATCACCAATGGTTGGAACTTTTTATATAGCACCATCTGAAGGAAGTAAAGCCTTTGTAAATAAAGGTGATAAGGTAAATCAAGGTGATGTGTTATGTATAATTGAAGCTATGAAATTAATGAATGAAATTGAATGTGAATTTAAAGGCACAATAGAAGAAATATTAGTTAATAATGGAGACATGGTTGAGTATGGACAACCTATGTTTAAGATTAGGGAGGATTAGAATGGATATTAATGAAATAATGGAAATATTGCCACATAGATATCCTTTTTTATTAGTTGATAAAGTTGAAGAGATGATTCGGGGCAAAAGTATTAAAGCATATAAAAATGTTTCTATAAATGAACCCTTCTTTCAAGGACATTTTCCAGGAAAACCTGTAATGCCAGGAGTTTTAATACTAGAAGCACTAGCTCAGGCAGGGGCATTAGTAGTTCTAAGTATGGATGAATATAAGGGTAAGATCCCTTTATTTGCAGGGGCTGAAAAAGTTAAATGGAGACAGGTTGTTACTCCTGGAGATAAACTTGAATTAAATGTTGAAATGATACGACTTAGAGGAAAAATGGGTATTGGTAAGGCAATTGCTTCAGTAAATGATAAAAAAGCCTGTGAAGCAGAGATAATGTTCGCAATAGGAGACAGGTGATTGAGATGTTAAAAAAAGTACTTATTGCAAACAGGGGAGAAATTGCTGTAAGAATTATAAGAGCTTGTAGAGAACTAGGAATTCTTACAGTAGCGGTGTACTCAGAAGCAGATAAAGAAGCTATACACACTCAGCTTGCAGATGAAGCCATATGTATAGGGCCTGCAAAATCTAGTGACAGTTATTTGAATATAAAAAATATTTTAAGTGCATGTGTATTAAGTGGTGCTGATTCTATTCACCCTGGCTTTGGATTTTTATCTGAAAACGCCAAGTTCGTAAAGATGTGCAAAGAGTGCAACATAGAACTTATAGGCCCTGACTATAAATCTATTGAACTTATGGGAAATAAGGCTATGGCAAGAAAGCTTATGAAAGAGGCTGGTGTTCCTGTTGTGCCAGGGTATGAGGATGTTATTGAAAGTAGAGAAAAAGCCCTAGATATAGCAGAGTCTATAGGATATCCTGTTATGATAAAAGCAGCTGCAGGAGGCGGAGGAAAAGGCATTAGAATAGCTTATTCAAAAGATGAGTTTAAAAAGCTTTATGAAGTAGCTAAGTCTGAAGCTAAAGCATGTTTTGCAGATGATAGGCTTTATATTGAAAAGTTTGTTGAAAGACCAAGACATATAGAATTTCAAATTTTAGCTGATGAATATGGAAATGTAGTTCATTTAGGTGAAAGAGAATGTTCAATGCAAAGAAAAAATCAAAAGGTCTTAGAAGAAGCTCCATCTACTTTTTTAACTGATAGTTTAAGAGAAAAAATGGGTGAAGTAGCAGTAAAGGCTGCTAAAGCTGCAAATTATAAAAGTGCAGGTACAATAGAATTCTTAGTAGATAAAAATGGAAATTTTTATTTTTGTGAAATGAATACTAGAATTCAGGTTGAACATCCTATAACAGAAATGGTAACAGGAATTGATATTGTAAAGGAACAGCTTAAGATAGCTTCTCATGAAAAACTTTCTTTAAAACAAAAAGATATAGTTTTAAGAGGTCATGCTATTGAGTGTAGAATAAATGCAGAAGATCCTGAAAATAATTTTATGCCTTGTCCTGGAACTATTAAGGAATTATTTATTCCTGGAGGCTTTGGAATAAGAGTTGAGTCTGCTGTTTACTCAGGATACAAGATTCCTCCTTTTTATGATTCTATGATAGCAAAACTTATTTCCTTTGGAAAAGATAGAAATGAAGCTATTGTTAGAATGAAGAGGGCTTTAGGCGAATTTGGAATAGGTGGAGTTAAGAGTAATATTGATTTTCAATATTCAATACTACAAGATGAAAATTTTATAAAAGGAAATTATGATACTTCATTTTTAAAAGAAAAGCTGGTGAGTAAATAATGCTTAAGGATTTATTTAAGAAGACTAATCATGGAATAGTTAAAGGTATAGATAAGGAAAGCAGTAAAAAGGCAAACATTCCAAATGGCATGTGGGCTAAATGTGATAAATGTGGAAGTATTATTTATAATGAAGACTTAATATTTAATGAATATGTATGTCCAAGTTGTAACCATCACTTAAGAATTAAACCTAAAGAAAGAATAGAAATAACTTTTGATAGTGGAAGCTTTAAAGAAATGTTTGATAAAATTAAAACTAAAAATCCTTTAAATTTTGAAGGATATGAAGATAAAATTATATCAAGTAAAAAGAGGACAGATAGCAGTGAAGCTGTAGTTACAGGAGTTGGGTTTATAAATGGAGTTAAGGTGGCTTGTGCTATTATGGATAGCTTTTTTATGATGGGAAGTATGGGCACTGTAGTTGGAGAAAGGATAACTTCAATTACTGAATATGCCACAGAAAATAAACTTCCACTCCTCATATTTACTACATCAGGAGGAGCTAGAATGCAAGAAGGGATCCTTTCCCTTATGCAGATGGCAAAGGTAAGTGCAGCTATTGCAAAGCATAATGAAGCAGGACTTTTATATATAACAGTTTTAACAGATCCAACAACTGGAGGTGTCACTGCAAGCTTTGCTATGGAAGGTGATATCATCTTAAGTGAGCCAGGAGCACTTGTTGGATTTGCAGGAAGAAGGGTAATAGAAAATACCATTAATGAAAAACTTCCTGATAATTTTCAAAAGGCAGAATTTCTTTTAGAAAAAGGTTTTATTGATGCAATTATTGATAGAAGACATTTAAGAGAAAAGTTATATGAAATTTTATGTCTTCATGGGGAGGCTATTTATAATGAATAGAGAACTTATAGTTAAGACTAAGGCCTGGGACAAAGTTAATCTTGCAAGAAATAAAGAAAGACCTATTGGAAAATACTATATAGATAATATTTTTGATAATTTTATAGAACTTCATGGAGATAGAGCTTATGGAGATGATAAGGCAATAGTTGGAGGAATTGCATTTTTAAATGGACAGCCTGTAACAGTTATTGCTATTTGTAAAGGTAATAATACTAAGGAAAATATTGAAAGAAACTTTGGAATGCCAAAGCCAGAAGGTTATAGAAAAGCTTTAAGGCTTATGAAAGAAGCTGAAAAATTTAAAAGACCTATTATTTGCTTTGTGGATACACCTGGTGCGTTCTGTGGTGTATCAGCTGAAGAGAGAGGAATGGGTGAAGCTATAGCTAAAAATCTTTTTACTATGAGTAGATTAGAAACTCCTATAGTTTCTGTACTTATGGGGGAAGGTGGAAGTGGAGGTGCTTTAGCACTAGCTGTGGCAGACAGAGTGCTTATGCTTGAAAACTCTATCTACTCAATATTATCCCCAGAAGGCTTTGCATCTATTTTATGGAAGGATGGATCAAAGGCCAAGGAAGCTGCAGAAGTTATGAAAATTACTTCATTAGATCTTAAAGAACTTAAAGTTATTGACAGGATTATAAAAGAACCTTTTGGAGGAGCACATAAAAACCCTTCTAAGATGTGTAAAACCTTAAAAAAGGTATTAATTGAAGAAGTATCTAATCTTAGTAAAATAGATAAAGAAGAAATGCTTAAATTAAGATACAATAAATTTAGAAATATGGGAATAGTTTAAGATGAGATTTACTCTGTCTATTTAAATATAAATGAACACCCTTTTAAGTTTTACTTAAATAGTGGTGTTCATTTTTTAATTCTTAAATAAAGACTGTATTATGAATAAAAGTGATAAAATATGTCAATCATCTTAACAAAGATTTTTTAGGAGATGATGTATTTGAATTCGTATAATTACAATAATGTATTAGAAATAATAAAA
>NZ_FPBY01000069.1:0-1956 GCF_900116755.1 Clostridium sp. DSM 8431 | reverse complement strand
AGCTATTGAAAAAAATTTAATCTAAGGTTTCTTTTTTAAGTCTCTTATTGCTAAGTTGACGACATTGAGTGCACGCCCATGCTGGGCGCACAAAATAGGCAGATAACTTGAGTTTAAGTTATCTGCCCTTTATATTTAAATTATTTTGTTTTTTCTATTTCTTTAAATTCTTCAGGAACATCTCCTGTATGATTACTATAATTTTCATTAAAATATGAAATAGTATTTTCAAGTCTACCTATTGAATCATCTGATAATTTAAGCTTACCATCTGAATCCTTTGTAAAGGATAATTCAACATCTGTTTCATCCTTAGATTGCGCAGATTTTAAATCCTCTACTGCTCTTTCCTCCACTTTAGAATTTAATTCTTCCTTTGATAGCTTTTGCTCTCTTCTAATTTTTACTCTATAAGTCATAACATCTTCTGATATACCACTTACATCTACTCCCTTAATACTTACTGTAGCTTTTACTTCATCTTTATTTTCACTTGCTGACTTAACAGTATACTCTACATTCTTTAAAGCTTCATAATATGCTCCTAATATTTCTTTATCCTTATTACCATTCATATTGTACTCTTGAACTGCTTTATAATCTCTTTTTAAAACAAGTTCCTCAATAGCTTCCTTAGAGACTACTCCTTCATCATAATTAACATCTTTATTTAAATATGCTCCCACATATGCTTCTGCTGCTTTCTTCCCATCATCCTTACTACTACTTGATCCACATGCAGTTAAAGCTGCTAATGTAAATGGTACTAATAAAATACTGGCAAACTTAAATTTACTGTTCATCACTTTCACTCCCTGTATAAACTAATATTCTGAATCTTTTATAATTTTAGTTTATATTACCAAATAGAACCTTTCAATATACTACCTCGTGAAAGCCTTATCTTTACTCTTAAAATATACCTAATATAGTATTTTTTTATTTAGAGAATAAAAGTGAACATCCTTATTTAAGGGATGTCCACCAATTTTTAATAGCTTATTTTTATAATAACTCTATTTTAAATATTAAATTTATTTATAGATTGCTTTAATTCATCAGTAAGCTTTTTAAGATTATCAGCTGAACTACCAACAGTTTCAGACATATTATCAACTTCTTTAATTGAAGCATTTATTTCTTCAGAAGAGGCTGACACTTCTTCTGCTATAGCTGATGCATTTTCTATCATACTTACTATATTATTTTTACCTTTTTCAATATCAATTGAATCTTCTGCTAATTCTGCTATTTTAGGAACTACTCCCTCAATTGAATTGACAATATTTTCAAAAGAACTAATTGAATCTTCAATTACAGATAATGAGTTTTTAAGATTTCCTGATACTTCTCCACTTGCTGATACTATACCTTTTGTATCTATAGATACTTCTTCTATTACTTCTGTAATATCTCTAGCAGACATCATACTCATTTCTGCAAGTTTTCTAACTTCTTCAGCTACTACTGCAAAACCTTTTCCACCTTCTCCAGCTCTTGCAGCTTCAATGGCAGCATTTAATGCTAAAAGATTAGTTTTCTCTGCAATACTGTCAATTAAAATTGTAATATCATTTATTTTTGTTATATTTGTACCCAAAGCATTTATCTTCATAACTAATATTTCAAAAATATCTTCTATATTTTTAAATGTCTTCACAAGATTATCCATCTTTTCATTGCTTGCATTAGCATTTTCAGATATTTCATTACTTGTAACATTTATATGATCTACATTCTCTAAGAATTTTTCAATTATTGATGAGAATCCATCAAGAGTATTATTAATATTAACTAAATCACTAGCTTGTTCTGTAGTTCCACTTGTAACCTCATCTACTGCTAAAGAAATATTTTTTGTATTGGCTGTATTATGAATAAAAGTGATAAAATATGTAAATCATCTTAACAAAGATTTTTTAGGAGATGATGTATTTGAATTCGTATAATTACAAT
>NZ_FPBY01000162.1 GCF_900116755.1 Clostridium sp. DSM 8431 | reverse complement strand
GAAAAATCGAATAGAAAATGCGACCCTAATTAAGATCGCATTTTCTCAAAAATTTTATTTATTTTGCCTGTCTACTTGACAGGGGTCTGTTCAAACTATATAATTTTCACCAGTTTCAATACTTTCTATATTTAAAGTAGAAGCTGCTCTTACATTTTTCTGAACACTTCTCATAATAGACTTCTTTACACTTTCAGAAGTCATTTCTTTTCCATTTTGAAATTTTATATTTTTCTTTAATATTATTTTCACAGTTGTTGGATTTATGTATTCATAACCATCAGCTAGCCAGTTTTCTATTTCCATACTTGAACTTAGTTTAAACAAAGTTTCCGCCACCCCGTATCTAACTGTGTACCATCCTGAGTAACCATTAGCTGGATCTAAACTTTTAGTACTTGAAGTTGTTCCAAAAACCAACTCCTTATCAGCTTTAACACTATTATAATCTTTATTGCATCCTACTAATGCTGCAAAACATATTATAGATAATATAAAACTTATTATTCTCTTTATCTTAATAATATCCACCTACTTATAAACTCTTCTCTTTTGTTTAAAATCTAAAATATCATGAACTGTATCACCTAAAAGATTAAAAAGTACTACTACAATTAAAATTGCCAAACCTGGTGCTAATATTGTCCAAGGTGCAAACTGAATATAACTCTTCCCTTCACTTATCATAGCACCCCATTCTGGAAAAGGAAGTGGTGAAGATAATCCAAGAAAGGATAAAGATGCTATTTCCATTATTGTTGTTCCTATATCTAAAGAAGCTGTAACAACAATATAAGGAACAATATTAGGAATAACATGTTTAAACATTATATACATATCACTATTTCCTGTAAGTCTAGCTGCCTTAATAAAAGTTTCATCCTTTATTTCAACAACTTTTCCTCTTGCTATTCTTGCATATTTAGTCCAGCTTATTAAAGCAATAGATATCATAGCATTAGTTATACCTCCACCTAAAACTCCTGCTACTGCAATTGCAAGTACTAAACCTGGAAAAGCTAGAAATATATCTACTATCCTCATTATAAACTTATCTAAATTTCCTCCAGAGTATCCACTAAAAACTCCAATAAATGTACCAAAAACAGCTGTTAAAATAACAACTGTTAATGCTGAAAATATGGTTCTACTGCCACCATATAAAATTCTTGATAAAACACATCTTCCTAAGGAATCTGTTCCTAGAGGATAAGTTTTATCAGGGCTTCTTAAAATATTATCTAAATCTACTGCATAAGGATCATTAGGTGCTATGTAAGGTGCTAATATTAATAATACTAATATTAAACTTAAAGCTAAGAGAATTCCATATAGCTTTAAGTTCCTTTTTATACTACTCTTAATTTTTTTTCTTTTGCTTTGAAAATTCATATATAACTCCTAAACTTCTTTTACTCTTGGATCAATTATCTTATATAGTATATCTGTTATTAGATTTATAACAATAAAAATAACTGCCATCCATAGTACATAAGCTTGTATTATTGGATAATCTCTATTTTTTATAGCAGTCAAAACAAGACTTCCTATTCCTGGCCATACAAATATGGATTCAACTACTGCAGTTCCTCCTAAAAGAGATCCAAAGGATAAACCAGTTAAAGTAACTACAGTAATCATTATGTTTCTTATTACATTTGGAAAAATAATTTTTATTTCTTTAACTCCTCTTGATCTTGCTCCCTTAACATAATCCTTTTGAATTTCTTCTATTACTGAAGCTCTTATCTGCACTATATACTTACTAGTCATTGCTATTGCAAGAGTTATACTTGGCAGCACTATACTTTTAGCTCCACTTTCTATTAATATAGGAAACCAGTTTAACTTAAGTGAAAATACAAGTACCAGTAAAAGTGCCACAAAAAATCCTGGCATAGAATTTCCTATAAAAGATAATCCTCTTATTATTTTATCTACAAGTCTATTCTTATATATAGCTGAAATTATTCCTAATGGAATTGAGATTAAAAGGGTTAATATCATACTTGAAGCTGCTAATATAAGTGTATATGGCAAATGTGTTTTAAGCTGCTCCATTACTGAAAGTCCTGTTATGTAGGAATTTCCAAAATCACCATGTAGCACTCCTAAAAGCCAGTTTAAGTATCTAACTATAAAACTTTGATCTAATCCAATCTCATGTCTTACACTATTTAAAAGCTCTCCTGTTACTACGGTTCCTTGAGAAGTCAGCATTATTTCTGCTGGGTCTCCAGGTGCAATGCTCATTAGTGCAAAAGACATAAAAGATACTACTATAAAAATCGGTATTATATATAGTATTCTCTTTAATATGTATTTTAAAATTGTTCTCACCTATCTTTTGTTTAAATTTTACCGTATGCTACTAGTGATGAGCCTTTATCTACATAAAAGGCAGCTGTATTATATAATACTACTCCATCAAATTCTGCATAACATGTATCTATCAATTGTCCAAAATAGTCTTTTATTTCCCCTAACTTTTGACCTTTCTTTATATTATCTCCAGCTTTAACATAGCGAATCCAACATCCAGAGTTCTTTGAATCTATATATCTTGCATCTGTAATTTCTTGTGGTGAAAAGTCTTTTATAGTTTTCTCGCCACTTAAAATATTTAATTCTATTAGTGCATTTAAAATATCTTTCTTATATGCCTTTACATCTTCTTCTCCACATACACCAAGGCATCCACGTTCTATTAAAATAGAAGGGACATCATAATTTATTGCAGCTGAAGTATAGGTTCCATTAGTAGTATTGGATTTAATATAATATTTTACATCAAAAGCTTTTGCCAATTCTATAGATTCTTTAATTATACTTTCTTTTGCCTTTCCTGGGTAGTAAATATGTGGAATTAAATCTTCATAAACATCTCCTCCATGGATATCTAAATAGTAATCTGCTTCCTTTAAAAACTCATTACTTAGTACATAAGCTATCTTTTCTGACACAGTACCATTTTTATTTCCAGGAAATACTCTTAGTAAATTTTTTTTATCTTCTGGTACTATTCCCGCACTTCTGCTTTCAAAGGCAGATATATTTATAGGATGAAAAATAATTATTTTTCCACTTACCTTATTTGGATTAATTTCTTCTGAAAGTTCCATAACTGCCTTTATTCCTTCGTATTCACAACCATGAATTCCTGATGTTATAACTATTGTTTTACCTGGTTTTTTTCCATTAATAATAGTTACAGGTACTTTTAATCCTGTATCAATTATTTTTAAATATCCTCTTACTTTTTCTTCTATGCTAATCTTCAGTTCATATGCGTCTAACTCTTTAATCATAAATAACACCTTTCATTTTTATTTCGTATTTGATAATTATTATCATTTTATTTTTTTTAAAAGTTTTTGTCAACATCGAGGTGCTAGGAGTTTTATACTTTTATATACATCAAAAAAAGGATACCCTTTTATAAAGGCTGTATTGTGAATAAAAGTGATAAAAATAGGCAAGTATCTAAACAAATGATACTCGGAAGTGATTGATTTGTGCTTAGAAAACTATTTTAAAATTTTAGAAAATATAAAGCTTTTAAGTGATGTGGCTAAAATGAAATTATTAATAGATATAAGCATTTTTATTAATGTTTCAAATAATAAAGAAACAACAGAATTAATTTGCCCTCATTGTAAAAATAAATACTGGGTTTGTTATGCCAAGAAAAGTAGATAAAAGAGGAGGCCAATCAAGATATAGAGGCATATCTAAGGAAAAAGTATGTGTTTTAACTGCATTAGATAATACTAATAATCTATTTATTGCTCCAATAGCTATGGGTAAGCCATCGTCAAATGATCTTATAAGAAGTATCGGTAAGATTATGAAACCAAAAAGTTTACTTATAACAGACAGTCTTTTTAGTTATAAGATATTATCATCTTATTGTGAAATAAGTCATGTGTGGCTATTCCCAAAGGTCTTCATAGCTTTAAACAATACAACATTCAAAAAATAAACAGCCTTCATAGCAACTTAAAGAGATTTATAGCTGTTTATAGAGGAGTATCAACAAAATATTTAGCAAATTATCTAGCTCTTTTTAAATTTATATTTTCAAAATTTGATGTAAATCCAATAAATATAAAAGGCGAACATCCCTATTTAAGCACGAACTTTAAAGGACGTCCACCTATATTTGAATAGCTAGTTTTACTTATCACTCTATTTAAAAATACAGCCTTTATAAATAGGTATTCTTATAGTTCTTATTCAGGTTTTATAGATTGTATCTCTTTATACTTTTTCATACGTTCTTTATAGATATCCATATTTTTAACTGCAGCTAATGTTTCAATAGTTTTTCCAATATCCGAAGCATGAATCTCTTTTCCTGTTAAAGTATCATGTGCATATGTTAACTGCTCTTTAGGAAATTTAAACTTAAGACTTCTATTTACTATTTCTATATTTCCTTCTATACCACATGTACAACATATAGCTTTAGTAGATTTATTATCTAAGAAAAAGTTTTTTGAATGACAATGAGGACATACTCCTTCTTCACCTTTATAAGAAGCATTATTTATATCCTTTGCAGCTTCTGCAAGATTTTTTCCTATTTCCTGAACTCTCTTTATTCTATCTTTGTCAACAATAATATTGCTTGACCATGGAAAAACCTCATTATCTATAATCTTCCACATTGGAGTTAATGCTTGTATTCCTGTGTCACATTGAAGCTTAGTTATCCAGTCTGAACCTCCAAGCCCCATATATGAAACTACCTTATCTTTTAAAATTCTTGGATCTGGTATTGTTCCACCATTCTTCTTTGCTAGTTCAGTTGCATATATATTATTACCTCTATCCATTCTTGGTCCAAAACGATCTAATAAAGTATGGAATATTCCTGGTGCTCCCTTTTCAAAAATAGGTATTGCAAAAAGTATTCCATCTGCATCTAACATTTTATCTAATAACCAATCAAAATCATCTTTATGTATACATCTATTGCCTCTTCCAGACATAAGTGATGCTACACAGGCAGTACATCCAGTACAATGTTTTATATCTAAATCCATTAATCTTATAAACTCAATTTCTGCTCCAAGTTCCTTTGCTACAAATAAAGCTTCTTTACACATTGAATCATTATTTCCATTTTTTCTTCCACCCGAAATCCCTAGTATCTTCATCATAAATCCTCCACTTTCGTAAATATATAAATTAATTTAATGAATATTTTACCATAAAATAAAGAATTTTATAATAAAAGAATTTATTTCATAAGCAAAAAAATAACTGATACCTTATGCATCAGTGTACATTATGTATCAGTTATTTTTATTTATCTTCTTATCTTCTTTTCTTCTTTTCATAATTATTAAATAAAAGTAAGGCTACAATACTAAATACTATTGGTCCTGCTATTTGGAAGATAGTTGATATGTAATCTCCTGCTTCAATTGCTGGTTGAACGATAGTAAATATGTTTGCAAATCCAACTGTAAATATTACTACTCCTGCACATACATAAGCAAATGTCTTACTCTTAAATATTACGAATGGTTTAAGTATACCATCATTCTTCTTAAATGATATAAATGCAATTGCTAAGAATATAGTTGGTATTGTCATAGCAACATTACTCATTAGTATTAAGTAATCTAAAAATACTGCAGCTGTATCTCCTCCAAATGAAGAAATGGTAATAATAGCAACAACTGCTGCACATTGAATCCACATAGCTTTTACTGGCATTCCGTTTTTATCTGTTTTTGTCCAACTTTCAGGCCATATTTCCTTTGGAGTTCCTTCAATAATTTGCTTTAATGGTGAATAAATTAAAGTAAAGAATGCTCCAATTAAAGCTAAGAACATTGCAAGTCCAATATATCTAGCAAACCAAGTACCAAGTATATCAGCTGAAGCAGCTGACATTCCGAATACATTACCTAATTGTACACCTAGGTTTCTAATTACAACATATGATACATTAGCTCTACTTACTTCTGGTGAGCTTAAAACTGAGCTCCAGTTAGTACATAAACCAACCATTAATATACCTATTGAATATCCGATTCCTATTACTATAGCTGATATCTTTATTCCATTTGGGAATGTTTTTTCAGCATTTTCAGTTTGGTCAACTAAACCACCAACAGCTTCTAGACCACCATAAGCAAATATAGCATAAACTAAGAATGAAAATATTGCTAAAGTTGATGTATAATTTGGGTTTGGTGAATTAAAGAATGCTGATAAACTTAAAGGTTCTGCAGCCTTAAATCCATTTCCTATAAATACTATTATAGCTCCAACTAATAATACTACATTGGCACTAGTTACAAAGAATCCTCCAACAGAAGCTATCTTTGAGATACTCTTTAGCCCCCTTGATGAAAGATATGTAATTACTATCATAAGTGCTACTCCAAGAATTGCTAATGTCTTAGGAGCATTTAATCCAAATAAACTCCAAGTAGAAGTTTTATCGCTACCAAAAATTAAATTTGATAATGGAACCCATATAGATGAAGATACACTAACCATCCATACTATATAAGAAGCAAACCACATAAATGTACCTACAAAGGCAAATTTAGGTCCTATAGATCTTTGCATCCAAGCATATATTCCTTTTTCTTCTTTGAATGCTGAACCAAACTCAGCCATCATAAATGCATAAGGTATAAAGAAAGCTATTGCTCCAAAAAGATACCAAGGAATTGCCGAATATCCCATTAAAAGATAAGCTCTTGGAATATTGTTAAATCCAAAAACTGATGTAAAAATCATCAAAATAAGTGCAACTAACGTAAGTTTATTCGTTTGTTTATTATCTTTACTCATCTTATTCTCCTTCACTAGTTAATTTTTCAATTTTCTTTTGTTGTTTTTGATTTATTTATTACTATAATAACAAATTTTTTAACAATATGCTATAGTTTATCGATTTAATTTCAACTTTTTTCATAAAATATAGTTTTTTCAAAATAAGAAAAAAATTATTTTTAGAATAGTATCGATTTATCTACACAAACTATTAAAAAATATTATTTAAAATCAAAAATATGATAATTTGTAGATTATTGACAATTATAAAGGAGAAAAATAATTATGAAAATTTTAAAATTCTTACTTATTTTTGTACCCATAAGTTTTATTGCTAACTTTATGAATGCTTCAGGAACAATTATGTTTTTATTATCCTGCATATCAATAATTCCCTTAGCAGGACTTTTAGGCGGAAGTCTATAGTTAATAAAAAAGTGTACAAATGTGTTTGAAAATGTTAATATGTACCCGAGAGGTGAGATTAACATGAATAAACAT
>NZ_FPBY01000263.1 GCF_900116755.1 Clostridium sp. DSM 8431 | reverse complement strand
ACAATTTCAGACAAAATTGTTTAATAAATAAGATTCAATAATTTTGATTATTTCTAAGAAAAAGATAAGAATACACAAAATTATTTACAGGCTCATTGTTAATTGTATTTAATACAATATAAGTTCCTGTTTCCGATGACAAACCAAAGAAGGTTACGCATATATTTAGCACAGCAGATACTAAACCTGCTGCAACTAATATTGGTAGTACTGGTACAAAGGTACCGCTAATAAAATCTACTATTAAACTTGCCTTGCCCTTTTTTTCATCACTTTCATCACTCTCACTAACTTCCTTAGCCTTAGTAAATGTTCCAAGCTTAACAAATTCGTTATATACATTTCCAACATCAGTTTCAATAATAATCTGTACTTCTTTTCCCCTATTAACTACTCCCATTACGCCTTTTATTGCTTTTATACCACTCTCATTAAATTCTGATGGTTTATTTAATGTTAATCGCAATCTAGTTGCACAATGATTAGCAACAGCTATATTACTTTCTCCTCCACTTAAATCTAAGATTTTTTTAGCTAGTTCTGAATACTTACTCACACCTCTTCACCTCTAATTCTACCACTCTTGTCCGTTAGATTTAATTAACTTAGAATACCAGTAAAACGAATCCTTTTTAACTCCTCTTAAATCTAAAACTTCTTCATCTGTAGTATTTATATATACTAGGCCATATCTTTTTGCCATACCATTTCCTGTACTTAATAAATCTGTGAATGACCAAGGATTATACGCTATTACCTCACATCCATCCATAATAGCTAAACCTACTTGATATATTTGATTTCTTAAGAACTTAATACGTTCTTCATCATGGACATGTCCATCTTCTCCAAGAGTTTCATGTGCTCCATAACCATTTTCAGTTATCATCATTGGTAATCTATAATGATCCCACATGTATCTAAGCATATATCTCATAGCAATAGGATCTATTTCCCAATCCCAATCAGTAGTTTCAACATAAGGATTTGTTGCTAATTGATATAGTCCTGGGAACTTAGGATATACAAATTGACCCTTTACTCCATTTTTATTAAGTTGTAATTCCACAGTTTCTTCATCTGGTTTGCAGTCTTTTGCCACATTACTTCTATAACAATTTAATGCAAAGAAATCTATTTTAGCAGACTTTATTAATTCCATATCCCCAAGTCTTATATCTGGCTCAATACCATTTTCTCTCCAGTAGCTTTTTATAAATCCGTTATATTCTCCATATACATATAAATCATTCCACATTTTTTCTGTTAATTCTTCTGCATTCATTGCAGCTATTTGATCTTCTGGTTTACAGCTTTCAGGATATATTGGAACATATCCAGGAACAGGACCTATCTTTCCACCTTCTACAAGTTCATGACATGCTATAACTGCTTTTGCATGACATAGGTTCATTATATGGTTTACATCCCATTTATCCTTTTCCCAATTGTCACATCCCTTATTTACTCCAAGCCATTCACCATAGCATATTTGCATATTTTGTTCATTTATTGATAGCCAGTACTTAACTCTATCACCAAATTCCTTAAAACAAACTCTTACATAATGATCAAAAGCATCTATTATGTCACGATTACGCCATCCACCAAACTTTTCATCTACCCATACAGGCATATCATAATGATATAAAGTAACTATTGGTGTTATATTATTTGCTATTAATTCGTTTATAAGATTATTATAAAATTCAATACCTTTTTCATTTACTTTTCCATCTTCATGAGGTATTATTCTTGACCATGATATAGAAAAACGATATGATGAAAATCCACATTCAGCCATCAAAGCCACATCTTCTTTATAGTGATGATAATGATCTGCTGCTATTGAATTATCAGCAAAAGGTTTCTTTTTCTTACTATTTAAATCTATAATTGCTGGAGTTCTTCCATCTTCTGCAACAGCACCTTCTACCTGCCATGCTGCACTAGATGCTCCCCACATAAAGTTCTTTGGAAATACTGGTTTAGAATTATAATACATATTATCAATCCTTTCTATTATCTTTTGTTTACTCTATATTTTCTTAAATAAGCACTATAGATAATATCAAACATGTAGCTTATACCATACTTCCCATAAACACTTCGTCCATCCTTAGATCTGTCCTTTGAGCTTAAGTGATATATTTTGTCATACCACTCCTTAAACTCTTCATCCCTATTTACAGTAATAAGAATTTTTTCTGCCTTATTCTTTTCTATAAAATCTCTTGATGCTTTTGCAAATGTTCCTGTAGATGATATAACAAATAACACATCTCTCTCATCTAAACTGCTAATTAAAGATTTATCTGTATACACATCAGAAATTATTTTTATAACCTTACCAAAGAATATCATTGATTTTTGAAACTCTTGAACTACTGCTGTGGATGTATCTGAAGTTAAGAAAACAACATATCTGCTTTTATAAATTTTATCAGCTATCCGTTCTACTTCCTCTTCATTCATGCGCTTGTCCAATTCTTTTATCATTTCATTTATCTCATTTGTTAATAACTCTCTGTAATTCTCACGATTTGAATGCATCATATAATATTTATATTGATCATCATACTCTGCAAATTGTTTTTTTAATTCTACAAAATTTTCATAACCAATAGACTTACAGAAACGTCTAATACTTGAACGAGAAACATAACATTCTTCTGCAACATTAAAAATATTTAATTCTGATAACTTATGATAGTTCTCTAAAAAATATTGAGCTAAGACATAATTGGTATCCTTATGATTGCTTTCATTTATTACTGAAAATAATGATCCCAATAAACTCATTCTATTTATATTCATTCTTAGTTCCCTCAAACTTTCTTTAAGTTCACTATCACTTTTGTTGAATTTATGATAACATTTCCATAAGTGATAATGGGGTGCAAAAAATGCACCCAAATATATTATATTTGTTTTTTCTACTATGATAGTGCATTTTTACTTGAAAAATTTTACAGTCAAGT
>NZ_FPBY01000161.1 GCF_900116755.1 Clostridium sp. DSM 8431 | reverse complement strand
TAAATTGTATTTTAATATGAAATTATTTTACTTTTAGAACCTTTTGCATGGCAAAACAAAGCTGCTTCCTGCGTTGAAAAGCGTGGCGTCAGTTACTTTGTTCTGCAAAAATATAAAACTTTTATTATTAAATAAAGGATATGAAAAAGTTATCTTTTATGCTTTGAAAATAAATTTAGTAACAAAAATATTTTTGCTTTATATATTATAGTATATATAAATAAAGTTGAATAAAATAAGGAGAAGTGAGAATAATTTAAGAGGAAAGGTGGGATAAGGTATGAGGTTTAAGGTGTGTCTTATTTTAACTCTGTTATTTTCATTTTGTAATTTAAATTTTATTCAAGCAAAATCATTCTCAAATAGCAATATATTAGATTCTATAAGCTATAAGATGAGTAATGAATCAAATTTCATTGAAAAGGGAGTTAAAGTTACTTATAAAAGTGCTTTGAAAAAAGAAGAAGAAATTAAAAGGGTTAAAAAGATATTAGAGAAAAAGAATAATAAAGAAATTGTTGTAAGTAATGATGTGATTAATATTTGGACTGGCTTTGGTAATGTAAGAGCAAATTTTTATTCAAAAAATAATGTAACAATAGTGGATTTTGCAATTATAGAGAATAATAAAAATTATTCTATATTAAAATTGATGAAGGAATTAACTAAATTACAAGGTAAAAATGTATATGATATAAGATATTTTCAATATATTAAGGAAAAAATAAATAATATAAATGATACATTAGTAGAAATTAATAAATTACCAGAGATAAAAAATATAGATACCCTAGATATCCATAATGGTTATGTTGGAGAAGGAAAGTTTAATAATGGAGAAAGGGTTAATATTGCATTAAACAATTATGATACAGGTAACTACTTAATTATTGGGACACCAGTAATATTTACAACATGATAACTAACAATTCATTATGGAGGAAAATATGGAGAAAATAATAGTTGTAGGTGGAAATAGGCTAAGCGGTGAAGTGGATATAAGTTTAGCAAAAAATTCAGTTCTACCTATTATAGTAGCATCTATTTTATGCCCAGAAAATATTACTATTGAAAAGGCTCCTTTATTAGAAGATGTAATAGTATTATGTGAATTATTAAAGGAATTAAAATGTGAAGTGAATTTGTCAGATGACAATCTTAAGATTAGTACAAAAAAACTTGAGCCTTTAAGTTCAAATAGTGAACTTATAAAGAAAATGAGAGCATCATTTTTAATTATGGGACCTATGCTATCTAGATTTGGATATTGTAAAATTTCATCTCCAGGAGGATGTAATATTGGTAGCAGACCTATAGAGCTTCATTTGAAGGGTTTTAAAGCCTTAGGGGCAAAAATAAAAAGTGAACATGGATTAATTATAGCTGAAGCAAAAGAACTAAAAGGAAGTAGGATATATTTAGATTTTCCTTCTGTAGGTGCAACTGAAAATATAATGATGGCAGCAGTGCTAGCTAAAGGAATGACAATAATAGAAAATGCTGCAGAGGAACCTGAAATATGGGATCTTGCAAACTTTTTAAATAGTATGGGAGCAGATATTAAAGGTGCTGGAACAGGTACTATAATAATTAATGGAGTTAATAATCTGAAAGGAATAACATATAAACCTATATATGATAGGATAGAAGCTGGAACATTTATGATTGCTGCAGCCATAACAAATAGCTGTATAAAAATAAATGGAGTTAATGAGGCTCATGTAAGACCATTAATAGAAAAATTAAAAGAGTGTGGAGTTGAATTTAGGAATCTAGGAAAAAATAGTGTTATTGTTGATGGAAGTAACGAAAAGAAGGCTATAGATATAAAGACTATGCCTTATCCTGGATTTCCTACTGATATGCAACCACAAATGATGAGTTTATTAAGTTTGATTAAAGGCTCTAGTATTATTACTGAAACAGTTTTTGAAAATAGATTTATGCATGTTTCAGAATTAGTACGAATGGGTGCTAATTTAAAAATTGATGGAAGAAGTGTATTTATTGAAGGTGTAGATAGACTTACAGGCTGTGAAGTTAGAGCTACTGATTTAAGGGCTGGTGCAGCTATGATTTTAGCTGGGCTTGTAGCAGAAGGAAAAACTATAGTAGGTGATATTTATCATATAGATAGAGGTTATGTTAATATTGAAAAGAAGTTTAGAAAGCTTGGAGCAAATATATATAGAGAAGAATGTTAGATGCAAAAAATCCAGATAACTTATGAATTAAGTTTTCTGGATTTTTTACTTTTAAAGGAGTTTTAAAGTCTTTTATATGGCAGACCTAGTTACATCAATGACTAAGAAGCGCTTTGTTCTTAAGATATAAATATGTAATATGAAAATAGAGCTAAGCATATAAATGAAGTAGAATTATTTAAGGATGGTAAAGTAAAATATGCATGAGATAATAAAAAAATTAAGAATAGTATTACTAATGACTATTTTTGTTTTAAGTTTTCTTTTGATTTTTAGTGTGATTTATTTAAAGATACCATCAGATAAAGAGGTTTCTTCAAGTAATGCAGAGGGAGTTAAATTTGATATAGATGGTGGTTCTATAAAATATGAAAAAAATGAAAATATATTAGTAGAAGGAACTGATAAAGTAAAGGTCTATGATGAAGGTAGCAGTAAAGTTATAGAGCTTGGAATAGAAGATTATGTTATAGGGGTGCTAGCTGGAGAAGTACCTGCTAATTTTTGCGAAGAAGCGTTAAAAGCTCAAGCAGTTGCAGCAAGAACTTACTATCTTTCAAAAAGAGAAAATCCTTGCAAAATAGCTAAAGAACATGGTGCAGAGATATGTGTATCAACTCATTGTCAGGTATATATGAGTAAGGAAGAAAGGTTTTCTAAATGGAGTAAGTCTTCTGCAGAGGAAAATTGGAATAAAATAAGCTCTGCTGTTATGGCAACTGCTGGACAAGTCTTAACATATGAAGATGAACTAGTTAAAGATCCTAAGTATTTTGCTGTAAGTGCTGGGAAAACAGAAAATTCTATAGATGTTTTTGCAGATGATGTGCCTTATTTAAAGTCAACAGATAGTCCTGGGGAAGAGAGAGCACCTAAATATATGACAACAGTAGAAATTAAGAAAAATGAATTTATAAATAAGGTGAATTCAGCCTATTCAGAAGCAAAAATTGATGATAGTAATATAAGTAATACTACTATTATTTCAAGGACTGATGGAGAAGGAGTAAAGGAGATAAGATTAGGAAATATAGTTATAGATGGAGTTAAGTTTAGGCAGTTATTTAATTTAAATTCTACAGATTTCAATATAAAAATTGACACAAATGCTGTGAATATTGAATGTAAGGGGTATGGTCATAGAGTTGGAATGAGCCAGTGGGGAGCTAATGCAATGGCTAGTGATGGGAAGAATTATGAAGAGATATTAAAGCATTATTATACTGGTGTAAATATTACTAAGGTTGAATTTGAAAAATAGATGAATAAATAATTGGAAAGCAGGCAATGATACAAAATGTGTTTTGTAATTAGACAATCATTTGTATTATTGCCTGCTTATTTTATGTAGATAAATAAATTATGGAAGTAATGTATTAATTTAATTTAAGTTGGAAACAATAAAAAGAGGAGGTGTTTATATGGACAAAAACTATAAACAGATAGTAAAAGACTTTTTTAGGAAGGAGGGCTTTTACATTGTATTGTTTATCTGCTTATGTATAGTGGCAGCAGTTGGAACTATTGTTTATAATAACTCACTTGATACTAACTCGCAGACAGATTTAGAAGTTAATGAAGATTCTAAAGAACAAGCAAGTTTAAATAAAGATAGTAGTGAAGAAGAAAATAATAGAAAAGAAGATAACAATAAAGAAATTGATAAAGGGGTAAGTACTGAAATTCCTAATGCTGAACGTGCAGAAGCTAAAAATAATAAGACAAATGAATCTTCAAAAGCTGTAGCAGCAACAAGTGAAGTTAAGTTTGTTAAACCTGTAGAAGGTGCTTTGTTAAGAGGATACACATATCCTAAGCCAGTTAAAATATCAGAAAACGAACAGAGAACAATAGCTGGTATTGATGTTGAAGCTAAATTGGGAACAGATGTAAAAGCAGCTGCTGAAGGTGTTGTCGAAAATGTCGGAAAAGGTAGCGAACAAGAAGGGATATGTATTCTTATAAAGCATGCTAATGGTATGAAAACTAAATATTGTAACCTTGATTCTAAAACAATGGTTAAAAAGGGAGATAAGGTTACTACTGATACAGTCATTGGTAAAGTTGGTCAATCTGTAAAGATATTTGGTGATGACTATTTCAAAGAATATTTAAATATCCAAATCTTAAATGCTAATAATGAACAAGTAGATCCATTAAAGTATTTAGATTATAAGAATAAGCAATAATATACAAAACATTATATTAATCAGCCGTTTAAGCAAATATAATGGCTGGTTAATAAGTAATTATATTTAGTTGAATTGCATAATTATAACTGTAATTAGTTAAGGAGGCAGTATCTTGAAAGACTATATTGAAGAGAGGGTATTAGAGGTAGCAAAATATATAATAGAATCAAAAGCAACTATTAGAAAAACTGCAAAAGTATTTGGTGTTAGCAAAAGTACAATTCATAAAGATATGACAGAAAGGCTACCTAAAATTAATCCTAGAATTGCAGAAGAAACTCATAGTATTTTGGAACTTAATAAGGCTGAAAGACATATAAGAGGTGGAAAAGCTACAAAAATGAAGTATAAGGCTATTGAATGACCTTGCTATTAAATATATAATTATCATTAGAAATTAATTTACAGTATTATCTAAATAATACTGGTTTGCAGTATTATTTAAAAAATACTGATATATTAATTACATTTCTAAACTGATAATAGGAGTGAAAGTAAATGTGGTTTTGGAAAAGCGGAGCAGAATTAGGCGTAGATTTAGGAACAGCCACTGTTTTAGTATATCAAAAAGGAAAAGGTATTATATTAAAAGAACCTTCAGTAGTAGCCATAAATAAAAATAATAATAAAATAATGGCTGTAGGTGAAGAAGCAAGAAAAATGATCGGTAGAACTCCAGGAAATATAGTGGCAGTTAGACCTTTAAAAGATGGAGTAATTTCAGATTATGATTCAACAGAAAAGATGTTAAAGGAATTTATTAAAAAGTCTGTTGGGAAAAGCAATATAGTTGCACCTAACATTGTTATCTGTGTACCATCTCAAGCAACTGAAGTTGAAAAAAGAGCTGTTGTAGATGCTGCAAGAAATTCAGGAGCAAAAAAGGTACATATTATTGAAGAACCACTAGCAGCAGCAATCGGAGCTAATCTTGATATTACAAAGCCAAATGGAGTAATGATAGTTGATATTGGTGGAGGAACTTGTGATATTGCTGTAATTTCTTTAGGTGGCGTTGTTGTAAGAAGGTCTATTAAGCAAGCTGGTGATAAGTTTGATGAGTTAATAGCTAAATATATAAGATCAAAATATAAAATAATGATAGGTGAAAAGACAGCTGAAGATTTAAAAATAGAAACTGCAACTGCTTTTAAGGGAAATAGAAATGTTGTATCTAGTATAAGAGGAAGAAATTTAGTTACAGGTCTTCCAGATGAATTGGAAATTTCAACAGAAGAACTAAGAGAAGCACTAGAGGACTCTGTAAATATAATAGTGGAAAATGTAAAGTCAGTATTAGAAAGCACTCCACCAGAGTTAGCAGCAGATATAATTGAAGGTGGTATATTAATGACTGGTGGTGGTTCATTATTAGATGGACTTGATAGACTTATAGAAGTTGAAACAGGCATTAAAGTCACTGTAGCAGAAGATTCGGTAGAATGTGTTGTTGAAGGAACTGGTAAGATATTAAATTCTTTAAATAAAGTTGAATTGTCAGATTCAAATGAGATAATATTATTATTGGAATAGTAATATAAAAAAGATTGGGAATAATAAAACCCAATCTTTTTTATATTATTAAGTCTGTACCTTTATTTAAATAGTAGGCATAGATGATTCCTTTTGATATTGTTTTTGCCATATCAAGAACTAAAGAAAGACGGATAGATCTTGAAGAAAAAAAGTCTGCATTAGTACAAGAGTCGACAATGCCTATAATTGAGGCCATTCCTACATCGGGGAGGGATTTTCCTACTCCTTTTCCTGGATGAATAGCATAATCGCGTGTGTGGATTTCACCAATTGATTGAATTTCACCTAGACAAGCATCAATACCTATTATACAGGCATCGGGATGAAGCTTATTAATTTCTTTTAAACGTTTATCTATGTTTAATGCATGAATTGGAGAAGTTATTGTTCCGTAAATTGGAAGTGGAAATAAGTTATCTTCTAAGATTGTACCAACTAAGGGACCGAGACAATCACCAATACATTTATCAGTTCCTATACAGACAATAATAGTATTGTCTTTTACAAAATCACGTATTCCTTCAGCAATTTCATAATATGCTAAAGGTGATTTATAATTTACTTTTCTTTTAAACACACAGCCACCTCCCTATTAATAATATATGAAGGAGTTATAAAAAATAGTATTGAAAGAGTAGAGCATAAGGTGTTAAGTTAACTTGTGATAATTTTAAATTTATTTAATAATAATGAGATTATTGCAAGTATTTCAGGTGTTTTTTTGTATATGTATATAAAATTAAAACTTATTAAATATAAAAAAATGAATTATGTATTATTGTTTAGAAAAATAGAGAAAAAGCAATATAATTTGATTTAATCTTTTTAAATAGCCATAAATTGAACTTGAAATAAACTAAGCTTACATATATACTAACTATTGTTGGCGCGAGTGCTTGAGAGAAAAGTGATTAGGTAATTCCAGATATGGATGAGTTCCCGAGTGGCCAAAGGGGGCAGACTGTAAATCTGTTGCAAGTTGCTTCGATGGTTCGAATCCATCCTCATCCACCATTTTTAAATGGGCGCATAGCTCAGCTGGGAGAGCACCTGCCTTACAAGCAGGGGGTCACAGGTTCGAGCCCTGTTGTGCCCACCAACAAAAATAAATAATATAATTCATATGTGCTGGCATGGCTCAACGGTAGAGCAGCTGACTTGTAATCAGCAGGTTGTAGGTTCGATTCCTATTGCCAGCTCCAATATGGATGAGTTCCCGAGTGGCCAAAGGGGGCAGACTGTAAATCTGTTGCAAGTTGCTTCGATGGTTCGAATCCATCCTCATCCACCATTTTAAATGGGCGCATAGCTCAGCTGGGAGAGCACCTGCCTTACAAGCAGGGGGTCACAGGTTCGAGCCCTGTTGTGCCCACCATTTAAAAAATAAATATATGAAATCCATAATATGCTG
>NZ_FPBY01000304.1 GCF_900116755.1 Clostridium sp. DSM 8431 | reverse complement strand
ATGTTTATTCATGTTAATCTCACCTCTCGGGTACATATTAACATTTTTAAACACATTTGTACACCTTTTTATTAACTATAGACTTCCTCCTACCTTTTTCTACGATTCTCAAAAAAGCTCGTCATTAACTTACTGCACTCTTCATTATATTCCCACTGAACATTAACAAAGCTATTAAGACTTCTATTATCAATTAAGTTAATTACAGATCCACAAGCCCCCATATCCTTATTAAATGTACCAATATATAATTTAGATATTCTGCTTTGAATTATTGCCCCTGTACACATAGGACAAGGTTCAAGAGTAACATACATCTCACAACCATTAAGTCTCCAATCTCCTATACTCTTACAGGCTTCTTTTATTGCTATAATCTCTGCATGAGCTGTTGGATCGCCTTTAGTCTCTTTCTTATTATAACCTTTTCCAATAATTATACCATTTTTAACAATAATAGCTCCAACAGGGATTTCTCCACTATTAAAGGCTTTTAATCCCTCTTCTATTGCATACTCCATATAATTCATTAATTTCTCACCCTTACAAGGAAAAAAGATAGCTTAAAGAAGCTATCTTTTTCAAATATACATCCTTACCTTCTTTATACGATTTTTATCTAACTCTTCTACAACAAATCTTAAGTTATTAATAATAACTTCTTCATTCTTTTCTGGAATTCTTCCAAGTTCCTCTATAATTAAGCCACCAACAGAATCAAGATCTTCAGATTCAATATTAATTCCAATAAGATCACTTATATCATGAAGTTTAGTACTTCCATCAAGAATATATTCATTTTCATTAACAACTTCAATCATGTTATTATCTTCATCGTATTCATCTTCGATTTCTCCAACGACCTCTTCAATGATATCTTCTATAGTTATAATACCTACAGTTCCACCATATTCATCAAGTACTACGGCCATTTGATTTCTTGTTTTCTTCATCTCATTAAAAACTTCAGTAATCTTTTTAAACTCAAATGTATAAAAAGGTTCTCTAACAAATTTCTTTACATCAAAGTCTTTTTTTACATTGTCAGCCAAAATTAAATCTTTCACATTTAAAACTCCTATAATATCATCAATAGTTTCATTATAAATAGGAATTCTTGAAAATTGATCTTTCTTTACTTGCTCTAAAACATCATCATAAGTTATATCAACAGGTAACGCACTGATATCAACTCTTTGAACCATTACATCCTTTACCTGCATATCAGCAAAATCAAAAACATTGAAAATCATTTCTTTTTCAACATCTTCTAAAACACCTTCTTCTTCACTTACATCAACCATAGTCTTTAATTCTTCTTCAGTTATAAATGGTTCTGTAGCTTTAGGATCTCCTCCCATAAGTCTTATGAATATTGAAGATATACCTGTAAATATTGCAACAAAAGGTTTAAATACAATTACACATAATCTTATAGGTTTACCTACTACTAAAGAAACCTTTTCTGACTTTTGTTGCGCTATAGATTTTGGAGTTATTTCTCCAAATATAAGAATTAATACAGTCATTACTCCAGTAGCTACTGCAACACTAGCATCACTACCTCCAAAAAATCTTGTAGTTAAAGTTGTCGCTAAAGATGATGCACCTATATTAACGATATTGTTTCCACTGAACCTCCCACGACTGAAGTCGCAGGGTTCTTGGTCGATAGCACTAATGTGCTAAGCAAACCCAAGCTATCCCCGTAGTTCCTACGGTTCTT
>NZ_FPBY01000198.1 GCF_900116755.1 Clostridium sp. DSM 8431 | reverse complement strand
ATCTAGTTATACTAGTTCGATGTCTTGCGGGTGCAAGCTCCGCTATGTCGGAAATCTTACCATTAAAGCCTTTAGATATCATAGCATTCATGATATTTTCTAAATGCTTTAACTGAGGATTTGTTAAGTAAAAATCAAAATTTAATTGATTAAAAAATTTGTATATTGATGGTTCGTTTGATATAATTGTGTTCTGAAACATTTATGTATCTCCTTGTTGAATTTTGTGTAGGAACTTAATTATAACAGAGATTTATCATAAATGTTTTTTTATTTTATTCAGTTGTAAAATTATTCAAGCATTTTTGCACTATTATAGTTACTTGGTATTCCAGTTCCTGTTATCCTTACTGTAATCGTATTCGTTGTTGCTGCTTATGCACTAACTCAAACAAGATTTGGAAGATATCTATATGCTTTAGGTGGAAACGAAGATTCTGCAAGACTTTCAGGTATAAATACTGAAAAGATTAAAACTATGGCTTATGTTATTTCAGGATTAGCATCATCAATTGCTGCTATAATTGCTACAAGCAGAATAGGATCAGCTTCACCAACAGCAGGTAATGGCTTTGAACTTGATGCAATAGCTGCAGTAGTTATTGGGGGAACTTCTTTAGCAGGTGGAGAAGGTAAAATTTCAGGTACAATAATTGGTGTTTTAAATAACGGATTAAACTTAATGAATGTATCACCATTCTATCAATCAATAGTTAAAGGCTTAGTAATCTTAATAGCTGTATTATTAGATAAGAAAAATAAAAAAGCTGCTAGATAATATGAATTTAACATTAAGATAGGAGGAGTTCTTATGAGAAAAATTAAGAAGATATTGGCTGGCTTAGTAGCATCCATGATGACTTTCACGTTGTTAACTGGATGTGGTAATGCAGCAAAGTCAGGTGATTCAAGTGAAAAGAAAATCGGTATAGTATTATCTACATTAAATAATCCCTTCTTTGTGAAAATGAAAGATGGAGCTTTAGCAGAAGCAGAAAAAACAGGATATGATTTAGTAGTTTTGGATTCACAAAATGATCCATCAAAGGAAAGATGTAATGTTGAAGATTTAGTTCAGATGGGAGTTTCAGCAATACTTTTAAACCCAACTGATAGTGATGCAGTAATTGGAGCTGTAGAAGTAGCAAATGAAAATAATATTCCAGTAATAACTCTAGACAGACAATCTAATGGTGGAGAAATTACAAGCCATATAGCTTCAGATAACGTAGCAGGTGGAGAAATGGCTGCAGAATATATATTAGATCTTTTTGGACAAGATGCAAATATAAATGTTGTTGAATTACAGGGAACACCAGGCGCATCAGCAACTAGGGATAGAGGACAAGGGTTCCATAATATTTTAGATGGAAAGCCTAATGTAAATATTGTTTCAAGTCAGCCAGCAGATTTTGATAGACAAAAAGGACTACAAGTTATGGAAAATATAATTCAAGGAAATAAGGATATTCAAGTTGTATTTGCACATAATGATGAGATGGCTTTAGGAGCTACAAAAGCTATAGCAGCAAGTAATTTAGATACAGTAGTTATTGGTTTTGATGGAATAGAAGATGGACTTGAAGCTGTAGATAAAGGAGAAATGAAGGCTACAGTTGCTCAGCAGGCAGATTTAATTGGAGCATTAGGAGTGCAATTAGCAGAAAAGTTAGATCAAGGAGAAACAATTGATAAACAATATGTTGCAGATTTACAGATGGTAGATTAGTAGCTAAATCCTTATCTACAATAATTAAAAATTGGTGTAAAATAAAGTGGAGTAAAGTAGGATTATGCATGTAAATATTCATAATATACTATCTCCACTAACTAAGCTATATAAAGCTTAGGGTGTAACTTTAGAGGTGCAAATAATGAGTAGAGTAACACTAGCAGATGTAGCAAATGAAGTAAATGTTTCAAAAACTACAGTATCAATGGTTTTAAATAATAAAAATATTAATGTATCAGAAGAAACTAGAAATAGAATATTTGAAGCTGCAGAAAAGCTTAACTATATACCAAATTCTTTAGCAAGAAGTTTAAGTACTAAAAAAACTTATACAATAGGATTTATAATTCCTAATATAGAAAACCCATTTTTCTCAGAAATGGCTAAAGCTATTGAAACAGAGGCTGAAAAGTATTCTTATAGCATGATATTATGTAATACTTTTAATGATAAAGAAAGAGAAGAACAATATGTAAAACTTCTTGTAAGTAAGCTTATAGATGGTGTAATTATAGTATCAACAGGTGAAAATAATAAATCTATTGAAATTTTAAAGAGTAATAATATTCCTTTTGTTATATTAGATAGACATGTTGATGGAGCTTGTGATGCAAATGGAGTTTTTTGTGATGATAGGGAAGGTATAGAATGTGGAATTAAATATCTTCTAAATAGAGGCATGAGAAAAATAGCTTTTATAGGAGGAAATAACTATAGTGCTAAATATGCCTCAAGATTAGAATGTTTTTGTGAAAGTGCAAAAAAATTAAATGTATTTAATAAAGAACTTGTATTAAGTAGTGATATTTCACTAGAGGGTGGGATAAAGGCTACAACAGAATTAATAAATAAGAATGAAGAGATAGATGCAATATTTTATGGAAGTGATGTAATGGCTATAGGAGGAATGAAATGTCTTATAAGAAAAGGTTATTCTATTCCTAAAGACATAAGTATATTAGGATATGATAATATAGACATTTGTTCATTTGTAGAGCCAGAACTTACAACAGTAGCACAACCTAAATATAAAATGGGGCAGGAAGCTTGTAGAATTCTTATTGATGAAATTAATGAAAAAGATATGGTGAAAAAAGAAATGAATTTAAGACCATATTTGGTTGAAAGAAAAACAGTAAAATAGAATATTAGATCTTGTTATTAATGCATACATTTGTGCTTAATAACAAGACATAATATAAATTCTAATAATTTAGTAAGTTATAAGAATAGGATGGTGTACAAATGAAGAAAGACAATTTAAATTCAATATGTAAACAAGTTAAAAAAAGACATTGTTGAAATGGTTTACGAAGCTAAATCTGGTCACCCAGGTGGATCATTATCATGTTCAGAGATATTAACATATTTATATAATAAAAAAATGAATGTAAGCGAAAAGGATCCTAAGAATGAAGATAGAGATAGATTTGTTCTAAGTAAAGGTCATGCAGCACCTGCTTTATATGCTGTTTTAGCAGAGAAAGGATTCTTCCTAAAAGAAGAAATGCATAGTTTAAGAAAGATAGGAGCTCTTCTTCAAGGACATCCTGATTCTAAACATATAAATGGAGTTGATGTATCTACTGGTTCCCTTGGACAAGGTATATCAAATGCTGTTGGTATGGCATTAGGATTAAGACTGCTTGGAAAATCATCAAAAGTATATACAGTTCTAGGTGATGGAGAAGTTCAAGAAGGTTTAGTTTGGGAAGCTGCTATGGCTGCAGCGCATTATAAATTAAACAATTTAACTGCAATAATTGATAATAATGGCTTACAAATTGATGGTAAAAATGAAGATGTTATGAACATACAACCATTAGATGAAAAGTTTAAAAGCTTTGGATGGAATGTTGTAGTTTGTGAAGATGGTAATGATTTTGATGAAATAGATAAAGCCTTTAAAGAAACTGAAAAATGCACAGATAAACCAAATGTAATTATAGCTAAAACTGTTAAAGGAAAAGGTGTAAGCTTTATGGAAAATGAGGCTTCATGGCATGGCAAGGCACCTAGTGAAGAAGAAAAAAATAAAGCTATAGAAGAAATTCTTGCATAGGTAAAGGAGACATTTAAAATGGGAAAAGCAACAAGAGAATCATACGGAATGGCATTAGTTGAACTAGGACATGAAAATAAAAATGTAGTAGTTTTAGATGCAGATCTTTCAAAATCAACTAAGACTGAAGGTTTTAAAAAAGAATTTAAAGACAGATTTTATAATGCTGGTATAACAGAACAAAATTTAATGGGAATGGCAGCAGGTATGGCTAATGTTGGACTTATATCATTTGCAAGCACTTTTGCTGTTTTTGCTACAGGAAGAGCATTTGAGGTAATAAGAAATTCTATTTGCTATCCAAAGGTTAATGTTAAAATAGTTGCAACTCACGCAGGAATTACAGTTGGAGAAGATGGAGGAACTCATGAATCTGTTGAAGATATAGCACTTATGTGTTCCCTTCCAAATATGACAGTAATAGTTCCAGCAGACCACAGAGAAGCTATGGCAGCAACTAAGGCAGCTGCAGAAATGAATGGACCTGTTTACTTAAGATTTGGAAGATGTGCAACTGAAGATATATATGATGAAAATTATAAATTTGAAATAGGAAAAGGTACTGAATTAGTTGAAGGCAATGACGTAGCCATAATTGCAACTGGTATGATGGTTCAAAAAGCTATTGAAGCTTCAAAAATCCTTGAAAAAGAAGGCATTAAGGCTAGAGTTATAAATATGTCAACAATTAAGCCAATAGATAGAGAAATAATTATAAAGGCAGCTAAAGAAACTAGGGGAATAGTTACAGCAGAAGAACATTCTATAATTGGTGGACTTGGAGCAAATGTTTCTGCAGTTGTAGCTGATGAATATACATGTAAAGTTAAGATGGTAGGAATAAATGATTGCTTTGGTGAATCAGGAACTCCTGATGAATTAATGAAGAAGTATAAGCTTACTTCAGAAGAAATAGTTAATAAGGTTAAAGAAATCTTTTAAGCAAAGTGAAGGATATAGGTATGAAAATTTTTATAGATACAGCAAACATTGAAGATATAAAGAAGGCAAATGATTTAGGAGTAATATGTGGAGTTACTACAAACCCATCATTAATTGCTAAAGAAGGTAGAGACTTTAAGGAAGTTATAAAAGAAATTACATCAATTGTTGATGGACCTATAAGTGGAGAAGTTATTTCTATGGAATGTGAAGGAATGCTTAAAGAAGCTAGAGAAATAGCTAAGATTCATAAGAATATGGTTGTTAAGATTCCAATGAGCGAAGAAGGTTTAAAGGCTGTTAATATTCTTAGCAAAGAAGGTATAAAGACAAACGTTACATTAATATTTTCAGCAGGGCAAGCATTACTTGCAGCAAGAGCAGGAGCTACATATGTAAGTCCATTCTTAGGAAGACTTGATGATATAGGTAGTGAAGGAATAAACTTAATTAAGGATATTGCAGAGATATTTACTGTTCATAATATTAAAACTGAAATAATTTCAGCAAGTATTAGAAATCCTATTCATGTAATAAGCTGTGCAAAAGCTGGAGCTAATATTGCTACTATTCCTTATAAAGTAATAGCTCAAATGATTAATCATCCTTTAACAACATCAGGAATTGAAAAATTCTTAAAGGATTATGAAGGAATGAATAAATAGCAATAATTAAAATTATAAATCAAAAGTTAAAGGACCTCTTTGGATAAAAAGCTAAAGATAAAAAGGGTGTATTTGATGAAAATTTTGAACAGACCCCTGTCAAGTAGACAGGCAAAATAAATAAAATTTTTGAGAAAATGCGATCTTAATTAGGGTCGCATTTTCTATTCGATTTTTCTCTTTTTTCTAATAGCATAGCCTTGTATGCTAAAATACGTTTATTTTCAGGTATAGGATATTGCGCAGGGGGTATTGAAACCATTGCAGCCTGTCTCACTTCAGTAGGAGTAAGATTATTGAAGCGTTCTTGATACCTGCTGTTATTGTAGAAAAATATGTAATCCTTTATTGCTTCACGTAATTCATCTTCACTTTTAAAATTAGTA
>NZ_FPBY01000160.1 GCF_900116755.1 Clostridium sp. DSM 8431 | reverse complement strand
TTCTTTATTCTTACCATTTTTAACTATGTATTTATTTTTACAATGAGGGCAAATTAATTCTGTTGTTTCTTTATTATTTGAAACATTAATTAAAATGCTGATATCTATTAATAATTTTCTTTTAGCTGCATTACTTAAAAGCTTTATATTTTCTAAAATTTTAAAATAGTTATCTAAACACAAAACAATCACTTCCTTATAATCATTTGTTTAGATACTTGCCTATTTTTATCACTTTTATTCACAATACAGCCTTAAAAATAGCTTAGGATTCTGTTTGGTTACTTGACTATAAAATTTTTCAAGTAAAAATGCACTATCATAGTAAAATAAAAAGACGCATTTCTGCGCCTTTTCTAACATAACTATTCAACTGATTTTAAAGCATCAATCATATTAACCTTCTTAAGTTTTAAATGCATCATAATCATTACAATTACTGAGAACAATAAAGTTAAAAGTCCTGATGTAACATATCTCATCATGTGAACTTCATGAACCATCATCATATTATCAAGCTCTGCAGTATTTAAAATATAGAAATACACATACTTTCCTAGTACTGATCCTGCAAGTATTCCTAATATAGTTAAAATAATATTTTCTCTAACAATATACATAGTTACTTCATTATCATAGAAACCTAATACCTTAATTGTTGATAATTCTCTTATACGTTCTGAAACATTTATATTATTTAAGTTATAAAGAACTATGAAGGCAAGTCCTCCTGCTGAAACTATAATAACTATCATTACAATTTTTAAGCTTTCTGCTGAATCTCTTGCACTTTTAGATATTGTATCAACCATAGTTACGTTTAATACATTACCACAATTCATAAGTTCTTCTGAAACCTCTTCTGGATTTTCAACATCCATCTTTAAGAACTCTGCATTATAAGATACATCTTTTCCAAAGACCTCTTGATAATACTTAGGAGACATATAAATTGCATGTCCTGTATAATTTTCTGTAATATTAGCTACCTTTACTTTATAAGTTTCATTATCAGCATCTTTAAATTCAATGTAATCTCCTGCTTTAATCTTTAAGAGACTCGCTAACTTTTCATTAATGATTACACCATCATCACTTAAGTCATAAATTTCCTTAGACTTTCTATTTCTTAAAGTAACATAATCTTTAAACTTATCTACATCTTCAGGAACATATAATGATGCTGTTTGCTTATTTATTCCTTCTTTACTTAAAGTAACAGACTCTTGGTAAATATTTATGCTGCTTTCAAAGCCTTCTATAGAATTTAAAACTTCCTTATACTTTTCTTCATCTTCTTTACTGCTATCAGTATTATGTATTACCATAGCATCATAGTTCCAAATCTGTCCAAATTGTCTTTCAACAATAAGATCATTTGAAGCCTTTAAAGAAAATCCAAGTACAAGCATTGCCATACATCCTGCTATTCCAAATACAGTCATAAGCATACGTTGTTTGTATCTAAAGATATTTCTTAAAGTTACCTTTTGATTAAAACTTAAGCTCTTCCATAAAGGAGTAATTCTTTCTAATAATATCTTCTTTCCTATTTTAGGAGCCTTTGCTCTCATAAGTTCACTTGGTTTATTCTTAAGTTCATCTCTTAAAACTAATAGGGCTGCACCTAATGTACATACTATTGAAATAATAAGAGATTGCATTATATAAGATGGATAGAATTTAATTTGGATATTTCCTAAATCATACATAACTGAATAAGCATTAGATATAACTTTTGGGAAAAGGTTGCATCCAACTATTATTCCAAGTACACTTCCTGTAATACTTGCCATAGCAGCATATATTACATACTTTTTAGATATTTCAAAATTACTATATCCTAAAGCTTTTAAAGTTCCTATTTCTATTCTCTTTTCTTCAACCATTCTTGTCATAGTAGTTAAACATATAAGAACTGCAACTAAGAAGAAGAATAGAGGTAAAAATGAAGCAATATTTTTAATACTATTAATAGCATCTCTATAACCTGTAAATCCAGAAAGGTCTTGTCTATCAAAGTAATAATACTTTCCACTTATCTTATTAATTTCTTCTTGCTTTTCTTCTATAACTTTCTTACCATCTTCTAAAGAAGCTCTATTTTTATCAATTTCTTCTTGTCCATTATTTAATTTTTCTTCAGATTCTTCAAGTTTAACCTTAGATTCTTCTAGCTTAACTTTTCCTTCCTCTAAAGCTTTCTTACCATTATTAAGCTCTACTTTCTTAGAACTTATTTGATTTTGAGCCTCTTCTATTTTAGCTTTTCCTTGAGTGATTTCTGCAAGGTTTTTATCATATTCAGCCTCACCTGAATTATAAGAAGAAATTCCAGCAATTAAAGTCTTTAACCCTTGGATTTGTGTATTTACTTGTTCATTTCCTGTAGCTCCCATAGCTTCTAATGCCTTAAGCTGTTCTTCATACTTAGCTGTACCATCAGCAGGATTAATTCCTTGATTTAAAAGACTTTGCTTAGCTGCATCTAGCTGAACTTTTGCTGCATTTAATTTATTTTCTCCTTCTTCTAAGGCTTTTCTCTTATCATTAAGCTCTTTTTGACCATTTGCTAAAGCTACTTCACCTTGTGAAATTTGAGTTTCAGCAGCTGCCTTTTTGCTTTGGTATTCCTTTAAACCATTTTCATATTGAAGCTTTCCATTTTCAAGTTGTTCCCTACCTGAAATTATTTCTTCCTCTGCTGAATTTAACTTTGCTTCTCCTTCATTTAATTCATCTAAAGGACCTTGAAGCTTACTTTCTGCTTCATCTTTAACTTCTTGAACTCTTAAATCTTCTCTATTTTTAAAGATAGATTTTAAGTTCTCAGTATTTTCTTCCATTAAATCTTTATACTCATCACTATAAGTATCTAAATTTTCAACATTCTTAAATCTAACATATATTTCTGTAAATACATCCATATTGATATCTTCAGAATCTACAACTGCAAAGTAATCAACACTTCCTTTACCTACAGTAGATGTACCTCTTGAACCTGATTCAACATACATAGGACTATTTACAAAACCTACAATAGTAAACTCCTTAGTATTAAACTTATCCATAGAATCTTCATCAGCTTCTATTTTAAAAGTATCACCTATTTTTGGATCTGGAGATTTCTTAAGAGCTCCTTTATCTAATGCTATTTCACCTTTGTTTTCAGGAAGTCTTCCTTCTACAACTTCTAAGGTGTTCATCTTTTCATTATCTTCTTTATTAAAGCCCATAAACTTTACTACATTATTCATGTTACTTAGACTTACATCAAAACTTTTACTTCCTGTATAACTTAAAACATTATCATCATTTTTAAGTACATCTAAGTCCTTTTCTGTAAGGCCTAATGTAGAAACAATTCTGCTGTCCATTAAATTTAAATTTTTATAGTAATTATTAGCTAGATTATTCATATCAGGACTTGTAGATCTTATTCCTGCAAAAAATGCTGTTCCTAAAAATATAATAAGTAATATAGAAATAAATCTTGCCTTTGAAGATGAAATTTCTCTGTAAATTGACTTTCTATAAGTATTAGCCTTCATTATTCAAAATTCTCTCCTTTACCATTCAATATCTTCTACTGGCATTGGAGCTTTATTTAGCTCTATTTCTTTAACTTTTGCATCATTAATATGTATAACTCTATCTGCCATAGGCGCAAGAGCTGAGTTATGTGTAATTACTATTACAGTAGTACCAGTATTTTTGCAGGTATCTTGAAGAGTTTTTAGTATCTGCTTACCTGTTTTATAATCAAGAGCTCCTGTTGGTTCATCACATAAAAGAAGCTTTGGATTTTTAGCAATAGCTCTTGCTATAGATACTCTTTGTTGCTCTCCTCCTGATAGCTGAGAAGGAAAGTTATCCTTTCTATGCTCTAATCCAACAAGCTTTAAAGTTTCATCTACATCTAAAGCATTCTTAGAAATCTGAGTTGCTAGTTCTACATTTTCTCTAGTAGTTAAATTTTGAACTAAATTATAAAATTGAAATACAAATCCCACATCATCTCTTCTATATTTAGTTAAACTTCTAGCATTAAAC
The DNA here is from genome assembly GCF_900116755.1 of Clostridium sp. DSM 8431. GTDB lineage: Bacteria > Bacillota > Clostridia > Clostridiales > Clostridiaceae > Clostridium. The sequence continues at coordinate 3,345 of NZ_FPBY01000160.1, read as the reverse complement.
TTAGATATATCAGTTCCATCTATAATTATTTTCCCTTCATCTGGAGTATCCATGCCTCCTAAAATATTAAGCACTGTAGATTTACCAGCTCCACTTGGTCCTAAAATAATTACAAACTCTCCCTTTTCAATAGAAAAAGTAATTCCATTATTAGCTGCTACTATGCTGTCTCCCACTTTATATCTCTTATACTCATCTATAACTTCAATATAAGACATTCCCATTCCTCCTCTGTATTATTAAATAGACAGTTTGTTCATTTAATAGTATAATTAATCTCAAATTTGGACACAATATTCAATTAATTTCATAATGTTATTAATTGAACATTTTTAAGTATTTTGTTTATTAAAAGGGTGATAAAAGTGGCTGGAACAAAAGGTAATCGTAGAGTTTTATATACACAAAAGGTAATTAAGGAAAGTTTATTAGAACTGCTAAAAGAAAAAAATATACATAAAGTAACTGTAACTGATATATGTAAAAAAGCTGATATTAATAGAGGAACATTTTATTCTCATTATAAAGATGCTCATGATCTTTTAAACTCCATGGAAAATGAATTTTTTGATACTGCTTATAATTTTGTAAAAGATTATAGCGATGATGCTTTACTTAAGGTTCTTTACTTAATTAAGGATAATAAAGACTTATGTAAAATAATATTTTGCCTGCAAATGGACTCAAGAATATTAAGCAGAATATTTTTTATTGCTAACAAAATAGATGTAGAAAGCATGCTTAAGGAAGAAGATAAAATTTATATAGATTATCTTATTAAATACTCTGTTGGTGGTGTAATTGCAATTATACAAGATTGGCTTGAAGGTGATTTAAAAGAGGAGCCTGAATTTATATTAGACATTATTAATAGGGTTAAGAGGATTTAAAAATGACTCTTTATAAGAATTCCTGCTATTAGTATGTAGCAGGAATTTTAAATTTCCATGTTCCCATGACATAAATATAGCACAAAACACTCATTTGGGCTACCTTAAATATAGTTCCTAACCAATAAAATTTCATTGCTAACTTCACTTATATTTCTCTACTAAAAAACAGAACCTCAAGTTCAGCTTCGAAAAATTTGTAATTAAAATATATAATCCCCAAAAAATTCCAAAAGCCAGCGGCTTAGAATTTCCTCCTCCATTCTAAATTCTACATTCTTAATTCTAAATTTTAAAAAAATAGCTGTAAGCCTAATACCTACAGCGATTTTTTAATTGATATAGTTCTCTATTTTCCAATTAAATTTATAAAAATTGTTATTATAGATGAATTGACAAAGTCTATAAATAATCCACCTACAATAGGAACAACAAAGTATGGTGTGTAAACAAATCCATATCTATTTGTTAATTCGTCCATGTTAGCAATAGCATTAGGTGTTGCACCCATACCAAATCCACATGTTGCAGAAGCAAATACAGCAGCTTCGTAATCTTTACCCATTACTCTATATGTAATAAAGTAAGCAAATAAACCTACTAATACAACTTGAGCAAGAAGCATTATTAAAAGAGGAAGTGCTAAATCAAATAATTCCCATAATCTAAGATTCATCAAAGCCATTGTTAAGAAAAATGATAAACCTATTCCTCCTAGAGTATCAATTTCTTTTTCTACTAATTGCTTTCCCCTAAGATCAAATATATTTCTAATTAATGCTGCCACAAGCATTGCACCTATATATGATGGAAAAGTCAAACCTGATTTTCCTATTAACTCAGATACAATTGAACCAAATCCCATTGCAACAAATAAGAAACATGCTCCTGTCATTAATCTTTTATAAGATAAAATATTATGATTTTCTTCATTAAAATCCCCAACTGTTTCTGTTGGAATTTTAGAATTTTCATCATGAACTGTCTTTAGTTTATGATTCACGATAAGTGCTCTTGCAACAAGACCACCAATAATACTACCCATTATAAGTCCAAAGGTAGCTGATGCTACAGAAACAGTAGTTGCTCCGCTTATACCCATTTTTTCAAGTATAGGGCCAAAAGATCCTGCAGTTCCATGACCACCAACCATTGGAATAGATCCAGTACATAAACCAAGAAGTGGTTCCAAGCCAAAAAGTGAAGCAAAAGTTACACCTACTATATTTTGAGATATAACAAGTAAGGCTGCTAAAACAAGGAATGTTACAACTTTTTTCCCACCACTTTTTAGAATTTTTAAACTTGCAGTAAAACCAATACTTGTGAAAAATGCTGTCATAAATATATTTTGCAAAGTTGTATCAAGATTTACTGTAGCTATACCTGTAAGCTTAAGTAAAAGGATTAATAATGCAAATATAAATCCACCAACAACTGCTGGAGGTATACAATATTTTGATAATAAGCTCCATTTACCTCTCACATACTTACCAATATAAAATACTATAGAACAAAGAGCCATGGTCTCATAGATGTTTAAATTAAATTGCATATGTCACCTGTCCTTTCTTTAGTTAATAATTATGTGTAATATATATATAATATAATATATATAATATATATAATATATTATAAAAAAATTAAAGTACAGTTATAAAAAAAGCATTAAATACAGCAAAAGTATTTAATGTGATAAAATGTACGCAAAATAGGATAAATAATACAAAAAGTTCTTGTTTATGTATTTTTCTCATCCATAAATTTGCATTAACAAATTCTTATACATTACTAAAATAAATAAAGGGCTAGAAAAGACAGGAAATTAAATTCCTGCCATTTCTTTTATTTCTTCAATTGTAATTTTCCCATGATTAAGATTAATAATATCTGTTTCTCTATCTACGAATTCAAGAAGATCATGAGGCTCTCCCATTTTATATATAGTATTAAATTTTATTAATACAGCCTCATGTTCAATATTATCTTCAGAAGTTATTATTTTACCATTGAAAAAAAGTTTATCACGCATAATGGATTCTCCTTTATTAATAAGTGTATAAATCTATTTTTTCCAATAAGTTATAATTTTAAAAATATATTTTATATAGGCTATATGAAATTAAGCCTCTTGAAATAAAGACAAGAATATTTACTTGTTCGATATTATACATTACTTTAATCTATAGCAAACTTATCCACGCCACTCTCTATCCCCTTAATTTCCCTTTAAGACATGTGTAAAGATACTTACTTTAGATATTTTTATCCACACAATCGAGTAGGAGGTAATCAATTATTTTGATTACCGACCTCTCACACCACCGCACGCCCAATGTCGTCAACTTAAGAATAAAATAAAAAATATAAAAAAAAGCTTGACAATAGAGAAAAAATTTGCAGCCTCGCTATAGAGAAATAAATTTATAGCGAGGTTTAATATTATGAAAAATAC
>NZ_FPBY01000159.1 GCF_900116755.1 Clostridium sp. DSM 8431 | reverse complement strand
CTTATTGTAAGCTTAATCATATAGCCATTCCAAAAGGAAAACATAGTTTCAAAGGTTTTAACATTCAAAGAATAAATAGTATTCACAGCAATATAAAAAGATTTATCTCTGTCTATAGAGGAGTTTCAACTAAATACTTAGCTAATTATTTATCTTTATTTAAATATATTTTTGATAAAATTCAAGAATATCCACTGTTTATAAGGGATGAACAACATCCTTATAAAATCAAGAATTTTAAAGGCCGTCCACCTATATTTGAATAGCTAGTTTTATTTATCACTCTATTTCATAATTGAGCCTTTCTTTTTAATTAAAACTATATGTTATTTGGATTTTGATGTAAAATAATGTAGGGATATAAAAGGAAGTCTTGAAATATTTTAGGGGAGATAGAAAGCGGGAGATGAAAAAGTGAATAATAACGTTAAAAGGGAAAGTAAAGACAGAAAGATTGATATGCTTAATGGAAGTATATTAGATAAGTTATTATTATTTGCACTGCCTCTTGCAGCAAGCAGTATATTACAGCAATTATTTAACTCTGTTGATGTTGCTGTTGTAGGTAAGTTCGCTAGCAGTAAGGCACAGGCTGCAGTTGGATGCAATGGTGCAGTTATTAATTTAATATTAAATCTTTTTGTTGGAATTTCAGTAGGAGCAAATGTAGTTATAGCTAGATACATAGGGGAAAATAAACTTGAGAAAATAAAGTCGGCTGTTTCTACGTCTATGATAGTTGCAGGAGTAAGTGGTATTTTTCTTCTTATTTTTGGAATTCTTATTTCTAAAAATATTTTAACATGGATGGATACACCTGAGGATATTATTGACTATGCTATTCTTTATTTAAGAATTTATTTTCTAGGGGTACCATTTATAATGATTTATAATTTTGGAGCAGCAATACTTAGAAGTGTGGGAGATACAAAGAGACCTCTTTATTGTCTTGCTTTATCAGGAGTAATAAACGCAGTATTAAATATGATTTTAGTAATTGTTTTTCATCTTGGGGTAGCTGGCGTGGCAATTTCTACTGTAATTTCTAATGTAATAAGTTCAAGTATGGTTTTATATTTTTTAATTAATGAAGAAGGATATATTAAGTTATCTATAAAAGAATTATTTATATCAAAAGACGACCTTAAAAGCATGCTGAAAATAGGACTACCAGCAGGATTACAGTCAGTAGTATTTTCTTTAGCAAATGTCTGTATTCAAACAAGTCTTAATGGATTTGGTTCAGATGCAGTAGCAGGTTCAGCAGTTACTCTTAATTATGAATGCTATTGCTATTTTGTAGTTTCTGCCTTTACTCAGACAGCAGTTACTTTTACAAGTCAGAACTTTGGAGCAAAACGATATGAAAGATGTAAAAAAATATTTATTAGAGCTCTTGCTATGAGTATATTAGTAAGCTATGGATTTAGTCTATTCTTTTTATTTGGTAAAAGCTTTTTTATATCTTTATTTACCTCAGAGCCAGAAGTTATTAGGTATGCATCAATTCGTATGATACATCTTTTTAGTTGCTATATGCTAGTAAGTCTTTATGAAATAAGTGGTGGTGCCCTTAGGGGAATGGGATATTCTATGACTCCAACTGTACTTACGATTTTTGGAACATGCATATTAAGGTTAGTATGGATATCTACTGTATGTAAGTGGTATACAGGCTTTGAAACATTAATGAATGTATATCCTGTTTCGTGGACAATTACAGGAATAATGGTGTTAATAAGCTATATTACTATAAGAAAAAAGTTATTTGTTCAAACAGTTTAATAAACGTAAAAAGTCATACTAGGAAATATTCTTAGTAGGGCTTTTTATTTTATTTAAGATTAAAGAGATTGGAGATAAACGTCGAAAAAACATACTAATAAATTGTAGGAAGCAAAAAAAAGAAAAAATTTATATATTTTTTATAAAATATATAAATAAAAAAGAAAAGTTTTCGATATTAAAAGAGGGAAGTAAAAGAGAATTTATAAAGGAAAGGAATACAATTAATGAAACTAAAGATTAGAGGAAAATTATTATTAGCATTTACAGCAATAATAATGCTGATAGTTATATTAAGTGGTTTATCTATATATAAAGTTCAGCTACTTGCAAATGAAGAAAATGATATATTAGATGATCAATATCCAAGTGTATCCACATTAGCAGACATAAGAGGTGAGTTTGCAGATTATAGAAGATTAGTTTTGCAAAATATCTTAAATGGAGATGAAAGGGAAGTTGCTGAGCATGAAGAAAAATTAAAAGAAGTAACTAAAATCATGACTGAAAATATAGAAAAATATGAAGAGTATATTTCTAATGATGAAGAACAGAATTTATTTGATAAATTTATGAGTACATATACTCCATATATGACAGAGATACAAAGATCTCAACAGATACTAGAAAATAATGATATTATAGGTAGTATAGTGATTATTAATGAAACAGATTCTTTATATGATGAAACAGTAGAGAATATAAAAGAACTTACAGAATTAAATAAAGTTTATATAGAGAATGCTGATAAAAATTTTGATGAAGATGCAAAAAGTGCAGTAATTCAAGTAATTATATTCTTAGTACTAGCAGTATTAATAAGTATTATTTCAGCTTATACTATTAGTAAGAATATTATTAATTCTGTAAATAAGATTTTAGCAGGAATTAATAAGGTTGCTGATGGAGATTTAACAGAAAAGGTTCAAATTGATACAAGTGATGAAATGAGAACTATAGGAGATACAACAAATGATCTTATAGATTCATTAACGAGTATGATTGGGCAAATACAAGATGCATCAGAAAAAGTTGTTGAATCTAGTGAAGATTTAAGTCAAATGTCTGAAGAAGTAAATAGTTCTAATGAAGAAGTTACATCTACAATTAATGAATTAGCAAATGGAGCACATAAGCAAAGTGAAGCAGTTCAGATATCAAATAAAATAATAAAAACAATGATTGATGACATAAATGAAGTAGCTCAAAATATTGAAGTTGCTAATAATAGTAGTAATAGTGTATTAAAAGCAACTAATAATGGAATTAATCAAATTAATGAAGCAATAGAAAAAATTAATATTATTAGAAATAGTAATAATAATGTTGTTAAATCAGTTGATATTTTACATACTAAATCAGATGAAATTGGAAGCATAGTAGAAGTAATTAAGAATATTTCAGAGCAAACTAATCTTTTAGCTCTTAATGCTGCTATTGAAGCTGCTAGAGCAGGAGAGCAAGGAAAAGGCTTTGCAGTAGTTGCAGAAGAAGTTAGAATATTAGCTGAAGAAAGTACTAAATCAGCTGAAGAAATTTCAAAACTAATTGAAAATATACAAAGAGAAACTGAAAATGTTGTTGAAGTATTAAATAACGGTACAGTTCAAGTAGAAGAAGGAGTACAAGCAGTAGCATTATCAGGACAAAGCTTTGAAGTAATATCAAAAGAAATAAAAGGTGTTACAGATGAAGTTAAGAAAGTTGATGTTCTTGCAACTAGAATACTAGAAGAATCAGATAAGGTAGTTGAATCAATAGATGAAATAAATAGTATTACAAGTGAAGCAGCAGCAAGTACAGAGGAAGTTTCAGCTTTAGCAGAAGAACAAAGTTCAGCTATGGAAACTGTAGTTAAGTCAGCACAAGTTTTAGCTGAATTAGGTGAAAAATTACAAGAAGAAGTTACTAAATTTAAAATAGTAAAAAAAAAAAAACTGAGCATTTTGCTCAGTTTTTTATTTTTTAATCTTCACAGTATTTAGTAAGACTATCAAATAATAATTTATAAAATTCATTATAACTATCTTCTGTTAAATCTATGCTATGAGATAAAATTCTTAAAACATATCCTTCATAATCCTTTCTATAAGGAAGTTGTATATGATCAAAGTCATGTAATTTAAAACCTATATTTTTATAGAAGTGATATCTTTTTATAGAAACTTCATCTTCTAAAGGATCTATTTCTAGTATTATATTTTCATTATTTGAAGTAAATTCATTTAATACCTTAGTTCCAAAGCCGTGATTTCTAAGCTCAGGGCTTATAGCAAAGTGCTCAACATAAATGTAATTATTTAGTTTCCAGTAAAACAGTATTCCTATAAAAGTATCATCTTCCATTACATAAGTACAATAAAAGTTCTCATTATCTAATGCTTTTTTATGAGTTTCTAAAGTCCTTCTTTCGTGTATTGGAAAGCTATTTTCATAAAGTTCCCAAGCTTTATGAAAGTCTTTATTATTTTTATCTGTAATTCGTATAAAATCCATGTTAAAATATTTCCTTTCAGAGATTGTACAAAAATATTATATCAGACTGATTCATAAAAAATAAAGAAGAATATTGAATATATGGTATATTAGATATAGACTACTTTTTTAAAGGACGGGGTGAAAATGTGTGGATTTTGATTTGTTAAAGAGAAAAATAATTAATAATAAGTTTTCTTTAAGTTATAGAAATGGAGAAAAACTTTATGAAGAAAATAAGGCTGAAGTTATTGATGTTAAAGAAATTGATAATATAAGCAATATATATGGAAGGGTTACAGATGGAAGAAAAGTTTATTCTACCTTCATTAAGTCTGATTCTAATGGAAGAGCACTTAAATTAAGCTGTAACTGCGAAATTCATGAAGAAGCAAGGAAATCAGGAAGTAATTTTGCCTGTTCACATTTAATTGCTACAATTCTTGAATTAACTAAAAGAAATAATATACATAAAGAAAATAATAAAGATGAAATTGAGCTATCTATTTTATTAGAAGAAAACTATAAAGATGATAATTTATATAATATAAGTCTATTTATTAAAGATAAAAGCAGAATTAGAATTAATACAAAGGCAGATTTAGAATATCATATTTTAAATGATAAAGCTGTTTATTCCTTTAGGAGAGTAAACTATTCCAAAAATGATAAAGCCTTAATAAAGATGTTAAGTAAATTAAATATGAAGGTAAAAGATGAAGATTTAAGAGAAGTTTTATTTTTATGCAGATATAAAAAAGTTCAAGCAAAAATAAAATCAATGCAGTATAATACAGAAATTACAATGAAAGATATGCCTCTTAAATTTACTTTAAAAGTAGAACAAAATAAAATAAAACTTCAGAGAAGAAAAGATACTATAATAGCTTTAAATAAGGATAAAACAGCATTTATTTTTAATGAAGAAATTTATATTCCTCCTTTTAAACAATGTAAATCCTTTAACTTAATATATTCTATATTAAAAGATAAATACTATACTTATGTTAACAAAAGTTCTTTAAAGAAGGTAATAAGTGTTTTATCAGAGATAGGTGAATTAAGTATTAGTGATGAAGTAAAAAATATTTTAGCTAAAGAGGCTGATATAGATTTATACTTTTATAAAGAAGATGAAAAAATATACTGTGAATTTTTAAATAAAGAATATTATATAAGGAGTTCTGCAAAACTTAAAAATATAGAAGAAATATTATTTATCCATGGCTTTACAAAGCAGAAGGAAAGGTATCTTTTTACAAGAAATGATGATAGTTTATTTGAATTATTAAAATCCGAAATAGTAAATATGTGTAATATTAAATCCTCAAAAGCTTTAGGAAACCTAAGTATAATTTCTAAGAATAAATTTAAGGGGAAAATAAAAAAAGAAAGTGATGATTTATTTTTTGAATTAGACTTTTTAGAGAATGATGAGATAAATAGTGCTATAGAAAGCTTTAGAAATAGTGAAAAGTTTTATAGATTTAAGGATTATAGTTTTCTAGATTTTACGAGGGAAGATATAAGAGATTATATGAAGTTTTTAAGTTTTATTGATTATAAGGGAGATCCTTTAAAGATAGATGAAGGTTATGAGGAGATTTATTATGAAGAAGGAAATAAACTTAATTTCTTAGAACTAGTAAATAGAGATAAGAAAGAAAAAGATATAGTAAGTCCTAAGGGATTAAAGGCAGAGCTTAAGAGTTACCAGCTTGAAGGCGTTAGGTGGATTCAAAATAAAAAAGAAAATAATTTGTTTGGAATATTAGCTGATGAAATGGGACTTGGAAAAACCCTTCAAACAATAGCTTTTTTAATGCTAAATAAAGGGCAAAAATCAATGGTTATAGCTCCAACATCTCTTATTTATAACTGGGAAAGTGAATTTAAGAAGTTTGCTCCCAAATTAAAGATTGCCTGTATTCATGGGGATAAGAAAAAGAGAGAAAAACTTATTTATAATATTTCAGATTATGATGTAGTACTAACATCCTATGGAACTATTAATATGGATATAGATTTATATTCAAATATTAAATTTGATAATCTTATTATAGATGAAGGACAGACCATTAAGAACCCTAAATCTAAGGTTACTCTTAATGTTAAAAAGATAAAGGCTGATTTTAATCTTGTTTTAACAGGAACTCCTATTGAAAATAATTTAATGGAACTTTGGAGTATATTTGATTTTTTAAGACCAGGCTATTTATTTAGTGAAGGTGAATTTAAGAGAAAATTCTTAAAAACTGGAGATAATGACATAAAGTTTTTAAAGCTATTAATTAAGCAATTCATATTAAGACGTACTAAAAAAGATGTTTTAAGTGAGCTTCCAGATAAAAAGGATCAAACAGTGTATGTAACTATGGAAGGTGATCAAAAGAAAATTTATAAAAATAGTATTAATGTATTTAAGAAAGAAGCTAAGAATTTAAATGATACAATATCAATATTAGCTTTATTAACTAAGCTTAGAGAGATAGCTCTAGATCCACATCTTATAAATGAAAACTATAAAGGTAAAAGTGCTAAAACTGAAAAGTTTATGGAGATAATTAAAGATACTGTTAAAAAAGAAAAGAAGAAGGTATTAGTATTTTCACAATTTACAGGAATGCTTGATATTATAAAGACGAGAATGGATAAAGAAAAAATAGGTTATTATTACTTAGATGGCTCTACAAAGGCTAGTGAAAGAGTTAAACTATGTAATGAATTTAATAAAAAGAAAAGAACAAAGGTATTTTTAATTTCCCTTAAAGCAGGGGGAACAGGTCTTAATTTAACTTCAGCAGAGAAGGTAATACATATAGATCCATGGTGGAATCCTGCTGTTGAAAATCAAGCTACAGATAGAGCTCATAGAATAGGTCAGAAAAATGAAGTTGACGTAATTAAACTTATTACAAAGGGTACTATTGAGGAAAAGATAATGATACTTAAGGAAGAAAAAAGTAAGATGATTTCAGAACTATTAGATGATAATGAAAATATTAATATGAAAAATACTCTTACAAAGGAGGAAATTGAATATTTACTAACTTACGATGATGTGTAGCAGGAGTTTGAGTATAGCTGTATCAAGACAAGATGCAGCTATATTTTTTTAATGCATAGACCAGTTATACAAAAAAATAAAAAATTTTAAAAAATAATTTTTT
>NZ_FPBY01000280.1 GCF_900116755.1 Clostridium sp. DSM 8431 | reverse complement strand
TACAATGGATAATCAGCAGGTAAGCTCTAAATAGGAGAAACTTCAACGACTATCCCTCCTGAGGGGAGTACACTACAAGCTATTGGTAGTGGAAGCGGGTAGACCTAAACAGGTAATGCTGTAGGATAAGATATAGTCTGTGCTTAATAGAAATATTAAGAAGTTCATAAGAGAACTGTATAAAAAGTAGCGTTTTTATGCGAACGATAACCTCAAAAACGATTAAAGTTAAGAACTACGGGGATAGCTTGGGTTTTCTTAGCACATTAGTGCTAAGAAAACCAAGAACACTGAGACTTTAGCGTGGGAGGTTCAGGGAAATATACAAGGGAGAATTAAGCTAAATAGGGATAGTAAAATTAGAATAGTTAATATAATGAGTGGGCTTAGTAATAAAGAACATGAAATCGTTATCTATAAGAGACAAGATGCGTGCCATTATTTTGATTTTTTAGGTATTATTCTTAATAAAGAAGGTGAAATTTTAGAATCAAAAGAAAGATGTAAAAGGCGTATAGAATGTTTTGGAGGTTCCTTAAGTAGTGGTGAACTTTGTGAACTAACAACAAGTATAGCAAAGAACCAATTAGAAAGTTATAAAGGAAAGAGTTCAAATGGATATTTTTCCTTTCCTTTAGTTCTTGGAAGATATTTGGGAGCTGAAGTTAATAATAATGCTCAAGGGGGATTGGCCTTGTTAAATGAGACAGGTTTCTTTAGAAGAGAAAGAAATTTAGGACTAGAATATACTTATGATAAATTAAGATATAATCCTGAGCTTGGGGAGTGTACAAAGTGGAATTTTAATGAATTTATACCCCATGTAGTAATTATAGAACTTGGGTTTCATGATAGTTATCCCTTTGGTAATATTAATGAAATAAAGAAAAATATTTGGAAAGAAAAATATAAGGGAATAATTAAGAGTTTAAGAGAAAAGTATCCTAAAGCACTATTTGTTTTAATAACTTCAATAGCCAAGCATGAAGAGATATGGGATAAGGCATTAACTGAAATTATATATGAACTTAATGATTCTAAAGTTGTTCAATATAAGTTTATTAGAAATGGAGTGCTTCCTTATGAACATCTAAAAGTGTCTTATGCTGCAGAAATGGCTCAGGAACTTTCAGAGTTTTTAATATCCTTTGGGGATGAAATATGGAAATAAATTAAATACTCTCTGCCAAAGGGTAGATTAAATATAATAAAGGCAGAGAATATTTGTTTTGATAAATTGTAAAGCTATTTATTTTTATGCCAATATAATAAGACAAATAAATTAAAGATAGAATTGCTGTGAATATAAGACTGCATATAATAAAAAAATTTTTATCTCCAGTTTTAATAAAGTTATTTATATACGGCAAAGTTATTTTGGAGAATTCTTTAGTAATTTGATTATTTATTATAGCTAGATTATCTATAGAAGAATTTTTATATTTTTCATTAAGTGTAAACCAAATCTTTAGGGTATAGTCTTCTGAAATATTATGAATAATAAAAGTATTATTTTGAATAGAGGAAGTAATATCAATATCATTAAGTAATATTTTATATACTACATAATTTTTATCAGGCATAAAATTAATATTAATAGTATCCAATCTATTAAAGGTTAAGGTTTCACCATTGTTTTTAACCTTATTTACAAGTACAGATCCGTCACCATAAATTAAAACTGTTACTTTATGCTTGGTAGGAACATTTAGTGAAATATCAATATTATACTTATATTTTTGAGGGGGAGGAGTAGTTGCACATATTAAAAAGGATAAAAATATAATAATTAATATAAATAAAATAGATTTTAACCTTAATGTGCGAAATTCTCCCATCTTCTAAAGTGGGAGATAGCACTTGAGGATAGTCAACAAGAGCAGTACAATATAATCAGTATCAAATGATAGAAGTGAGGAATAACAATTCAGTGTTCAAGTTATCGTATCACTTAGTATTGGTTATAAAATATCGTAGAAAAGTAATTGTTGATGATTATCCAATAGGTTAAAAGAAATATTTGAATATATTTCACCTAAGTACAGTGTAACTTTAGAAGAATGGAATCATGATAAAGACCATGTTCACGGAGTAGAAGCTATTGCTTATTAACTACTGGTGGAGCGCCTATTGAAATTGTGAGAAAACATATTGAAAATCAGGGAGTGAAATAATGCTTAAAGCCTATAAGTATAGAATATATCCAACAAGTGAACAAAGATTATATCTTGCTAAAACTTTTGGGTGTACTAGATTTATATATAATAAAATGTTAGCTGATAAAATAGAGTATTATAAAGAAACTGGTGAAATGTTAAAAAACACACCTGCACAATATAAAAAAGAATTGGCTGTATTATGGATAAAAGTGATAAAATATGTCAATCATCTTAACAAAGATTTTTTAGGAGATGATATATTTGAATTCGTATAGTTACAATGAA
>NZ_FPBY01000155.1 GCF_900116755.1 Clostridium sp. DSM 8431 | reverse complement strand
CTAGTCTAACATTAACATGAGATGTATTTAAACTACTGCTGATTTAGAAGCAAGTAGATTACTAGAAGTCTAACATTAACATGAGATGTATTTAAACTTCATTTCTTAAATCTTTTTCTTCTTTTCTTCCTTTGTCTAACATTAACATGAGATGTATTTAAACTACTTTATATATCCTTTAAACATTGCAAACTGTAAAGGTCTAACATTAACATGAGATGTATTTAAACGGATTAGTATCTTTTCCTTCATTTTTTTCAAATGGTCTAACATTAATATATAGATGTATATAATTTCCTTAAAATTTGATAAAAGAGAATTTTATTTGCTTAAACTTTATTAATTATGAAGTTTAAGTATTTTTTTGTATAAAAAGCAAAAATATATGAATAGAAAAATAATTTGAGTCAATACTATAGATACATTAACCCTAACATATTAATAAAAATGTTTTAAATTTATTATATATAAATCTTAATAAAGTAAAAGAAATTTAACATTAACATAAGATGTTGTATAAAAAATCATTATTATATATAAATCTTAATTAAGTTATTTATTTTTATAAATTATTTCTATATACATTATTTGCTTATAAAAAATATATCTAATAAATATGAAAGGAGATAATTTAATGCGCGTATATGAAATAAAAATAAAACTTTTTTTAATGAAAGATATTAAATTAAGTGAAACTCAGACTTCTATAGCATCTTTTATTGATAAAGCTTTTGGAATAAACGAAGAATTAATTGAGTTTCATAAAAGAAATTGTTTTAAGAATTATTGTTTTGATCTATTATACCCTATAGAAAAAGATAAGCTTTATAAAAATAATAAAGCCTACACTTTAAGAATTAGGACTATTAATAGAAATTTAGCAGATTTCTTTAGTAATAAACTTGTAAATTGTTATGATAATAACTTCAAAGCACTAGTAGGCGAAATTAAGATTATCCCTAAAAAACCAATTGAAAAATTATACTCCATAACACCTGTTATATTAAAAAATGATTCTGGTTATTGGAAAAAATCAATTTCCTTTGAAGATTTTGAACGTAGGTTAAAAGAAAATTTAATAAAGAAGTATAATGCTGCTTTTGATACAAAAATTGAAGAGGATTTTGATTTATATACTGGAATTGAATTTTTAAACAATAAACCAATAAGTATCCAATATAAGAATATTAAACTTCTTGGTGATAAACTTTCATTAAAAATAGCTGATGATAAGAGAGCACAAAATTTAGCTTATATGGCTTTAGGATGTTCTTTGGGTGAAAATGGTAGTAGGGGGGCAGGGTTTGTTAATTGTAAGTGGTATTAGAAGGATGTGTATTTAAATGATTAAGGATTGTATTGAGATATTTAAAAATATTCCTCAAAATAAGCGTAATAAGCTTATTATAGATACTTATATTCCAGCAGATGGAACCTATGTTTTGGTAAAGCCTACAGAGGATGATTTTAAAATAAGTGATGTTATAAATATTAAAAAAAATAAAAAAACTGGAGAGATAGAAGGACGAAGTAATAGAAATTATTTTAAGTTCTGTGAGCTAGATTATAATAGCAAATTACTTGAAATGAATAAGCCTATGGATGTAAAAAAAATTATACATAGCAATAACTATTTATCTTTTTTTATTAAGAAAGAAAATTTATTTAATAAAAAGCTTACTAATGAAGTTATAGATGAATTTTATGATTTACTTTCTGAGCCAGAGAAGAAGTATTCAAAGAAGAAAGGAAATGATATTTATATTAATATTGAAAAAAATATTGGTAAAGTTGATACTAATACTTTAAATAAAATAAAACAATGGATAAAAAGTAATATTTTTAACTTGGATAAGGAAATTACTGAAGGAAATGATTATTTAAAAATATTTTTTGATTATCCAATAGAGGATTATTTAAAGGAGGGTAAACGTTATTTTATTCCTAATATTTACAACAGCAATGATTATAACTTTACTGTACAAGGTAAGATGTTTGGATTACCTAATAATAATATTGGAATGAACTCAAAAAAGCCTTTCTTAGAGAATAAAAGTAGAGGTTTAAGTTTACCATACATTCTTAATAACAAAGATGTCTTAATTCAAAAAGAATTTTTTGATTATCTTATGAATCTTGCTTCTTGTGGAAAAAATAATGTATTAATAAATGCGGAAAATGAGAAAATAACTGGTCTTAAGTATGGAGATTTACCAGATAAAGATTCACATGGAATTCTTCTTAATATTATTAAAGGAAAAAAAGAAGCTGAAATTCATAATTACCATATTATTAATAACTTTAAGGTTAATTTAAAGAAGACTTTTATTTATAAAGATTATATAGGTATATCTGATAAAGAGAGCAATCTATTTTATGAAAAATATGGAGATATTCATGCTGTGAAACATTTTCAATCTATTTTAAATGATATTTTTTTTGATAAATATCTTATTAGAAATTATTTTACTGAACCTGAAGATTTGAATATTTCAGATAACCATATAAAAAGAAATCTTCTTTTGAGTAGAAACAGTATTTTTGATTTTATTTGGAAGGGTTCAGAAAAAAATTTTTATCAAATATTAGATGATGTTTCTTTAAACTTAGTTAAAGGTGATCTATTAAGGGGTTTTATATTAAAGGCTTCAAATAAATTTAATTTAAGGTTGTCTTTAATGGATTATAAAGGAGGAAAAAATATGGCAGATATTCTTAGTAAAACTATTAATTCTATAAAAAATAAAGTTAATTCTGATGACTACATTGCTTTAGAAAATGATGATGAATATTACTTTGCTGTTGGGCAAATTGTATCCTATCTTTTAAGCAAGCATAAAGGTAAAAATAAGCCTCTTTCTTTGGCAGAACCTTTTATTAATGCAAAAAGTAATAAGGTTTTAAAAGATAATTTAAGAAGGCTTTATAAAAAGTATACTTATGAACCAACATGCAACAATAAAAGATTTAAGAACTTTTTTGTACTAGTTCTTGGATATGAACCTGAGAAAAAAGTAAATGAAGATATGATGATTGCTGGTTTTTTGAGTAATAATCTTGTTTATATTAAGGAGGAAAAGAATCATGATGAGAAATAGAGTTTATGGAGTCTTAGGTATATCTTCAATAATGGCAAATTGGAATGCTGATTTTACAGGATATCCAAAATCTATATCTACCGGAGAAGTTTTTGGAAGTGATAAAGCTTTTAAATATCCTATGAAAAAGTTGTGGGAAAACAATGGAGAAAAAGTTTTATACATTAAATCCATGAAATTATCAGATAAAAATAAAAAGGGAGAAGTATTACTTGTTCCTAAGTCGTTAAAGGAAAGATATGAACAACTTTTTGATACAGAAGATTTAAAGGCTGTTAAAGATACCAAAGAAGTTTTAGGTAATTTATTTAAGGCAATTGATGTAAAGAATTTTGGTGCTACCTTTGCAGAAGCTGGAAAGAATTTTTCTATTACAGGTGCAGTTCAAATAGGTCAAGGTTTTAATAAGTATGAAGATACAACCGCTGAAGAGCAACAAATCTTATCTCCATTTAGAGATGGATCTAGTGATGATAAAAAAGATGAAGAAGCAAAAAACTCAACTTTAGGCTCAAAGATAGTAAGCAATGAAGCTCATTATTTTTATCCTTTTTCAATAAATCCTTTTGCTTATAAAGAATTTGTTGAACTTGGTATCACTGATGGATATACAGAAGAGGATTATAAGAAATTTAAGAAGACTGCCTTAGTTTCTGCTACAGCTTTTTCTACAAATTCTAAGGAAGGTTGTGAAAATGAATTTGCTTTATTTATTGAAGGAGAAAATGATTTATATCTTCCTAATCTCTCTGAATATATACAGTTTACTAAAAATAAAAATAAGAATTTAATTGAGATAAATTGCTATGAATTAATTAATTCTTTAACTTCTAAGATTAAAAATGTGGAGGTTTATTACAATCCTTATACAACTGAATTAAAGTGTAATATTAAGGGTGCTAAATTGTTTAATATTTTTAACTTTAAAGAGGTGTAAAATATGGATGTTTTAAAGTTTATCCTTAAGGGAAAAACAGCATTTTTTAAGAAACCTGAAGTCAACAGTTATATTTATTTTACCTATGGAAATATTCATAAATGTGTCCTTCTGGGGATCTTTGGTGCTATTTTGGGATATGGTGGATATAATCAAACCAGTTTACTATCAAAGATTCATAAAGATAAAAATAACTTTTTACCAGAATATTATGAAAAGCTAGAAAATATAAAAATTTCTATAGTGCCTTTAAGCGAGAAAGGATCTTTATCAAAGAAAATTCAGTATTTTAATAATTCTGTAGGCTATGCTTCAAAGGAAGCAGGGGGGAATCTTATAGTAAAGGAGCAATGGCTTGAAAATCCCGCGTGGTGTATTTATGTTATTTTAGATAATGATGAAAGTAGGCTTTTAGCAGATTATATTATTAATAATAAAGTAACCTTTAATCCTTATTTAGGGAAAAATGATCATATTGCTGATATTAGTAATGCAGAAATTATTAAGGATGTAGCTAAAAGTAATACTTTTTCAAAAATTGATTCTTTAGCTTTAAAAAAGGATTTTGAGATAACTTTTGAAGAAGAGGATGAGGAAATTGATTATTTTAAATATGAGGAGTATCTTCCTTTAAATCTTCACGAAGAAACTAGCCTTTATGTTTTAGAAAAATTCTTTTATAGCAATATGGAGGTAAATGCAAAAACAGACGTTGATGTATTTGATATAAAAGGAAAAAATATAGTATTTTATTAGTTTTTTTATTGGGCTATCTAATGTTTTTAGATAGCCCTTATTTTAGGAGGAAATTATGTATTTTAATCTTGATGAAACAGTTAATATAGATAGACTACTAAATAAAAAATATGATTTTTATGCTCATTTAAAGGATGAAAATAAAGAAACTCTAAAAGAACATACTGATTTAACTTTTTCTTATTTTTTGAAATTATTTAAAGAAAAATCTTTGAAATATGTATTTTTAAACATTGAAAAAAAGTGTTTAAAAGAAATATCTAGTGAAGGGATACAGCTTTTTAGAAAGATGCTTTTAAATATTCCTGTTTTTCATGACATGGGAAAAATAAATCCTAATTTTCAGATAGAAAAAATGAAAAATACTAATGTTTTAAAGGAAGCTGCTTTTCAAGGCTCAGAGCATTCATTAATTTCTTCTATAATATATTTAGATTATTATATTGAAGAAATTAAAAACATAGTAGATAAAAATGAAAAAAAATTATTAAGAACTTTTTTATTTATAAATGCTTATATTATTTCTAAACATCACAGTGATTTAGATAGTATTAAAGAGTATTTTGATAAATTTGCAGGAGAAGATTATGGATATGGCAAAGGTTTTGAACTTGCAGAGCTTTTTCTTAATAAATATAAGAATGTTTACTTAAAAGATTTTTCTACAACACCTAAAAGATTAGAAAAGTGGAGTGGCTTTACTGAGAAATTTATGAAATCAATTAATAAAGAAATTAAAATAACTTTGTATATTTATAGCAAATTAATTTTTTCATTATTAGTTGCTTCAGATTATTATGCAGCATCTGAATTTATGAGTAATGTCAAAATTAATAATTTAGGTGATATTAATGTTAATAGATTTGTTGAAAAATATAAAAATTCAGATTTATATAAGGCTATTAGAAAATATGAACAAAAAAGATTAACTAAAGAAGAGATTTATAATGCTAATGAAATTAATGTATTGAGAAGTGAGATGTTTTTAGATTCTGAAAAGGAAATCTTAAAAAATTATTCAAATGACTTATTCTTTTTAGAGGCACCAACAGGAAGTGGTAAAAGTAATACTGCTTTAAACCTAAGTTTTACGCTTATTAAAAAGAATAGGTGTTTAAAAAAGATTTTTTATGTATATCCATTTAATACTTTAGTTGAGCAAAATCTAAATCTTCTTAAAGATATATTCTCAGATAAAGAAGATATAATTAATGAAATTGCTGTAATTAATTCAATATATCCTATAAAAAGAAAAAGATCTAACTTAGATAAAGAAAATATAGAAGAAGCTCTTTTAGATAGACAATTTCTAAACTATCCTATGATTTTAACTACTCATGTAAGTCTTTTTGATATTTTATTTGGAAATACAAAGGAATCTAATTTTGCATTTTATTCTTTGATAGGTTCTGTTGTAGTTCTTGATGAAATTCAAAGCTATAAAAATATTATTTGGAGTGAGATTATGACTTTTTTTAATAGTTTTTGTGAAGTCCTAAATATGAAAATTATAATAATGTCTGCTACCCTTCCAGATCTGAAATCTTTAATATATAATAACTCTTCCTGTATAAGTTTAATAAAAGATAGAAAAAAGTACTTTAATCATCCTCTGTTTAAAGATAGAGTAAAAGTTAATTATGATTTACTTAAAGAATCAGATGTATATGATAAGCTTATAAAACATGTGATAAAAAATTCTGAATGCAAAAAGAAAATCTTAGTTGAGTTTATTACAAAAGAAAGTGCTTATAGGTTTTACGAAAATATTAAAAATGAAGTTTATTTATGCGAACTAATAACTGGTGATGACAATATTTTAGAGAGAAAAAGAATCTTAGATAAATTAAATGGTTCAGAAGTTAGAGAAAGTGGAATAGTTTTAGTTTCTACTCAGGTAATTGAAGCTGGAGTTGATATTGATATGGATATTGGATATAAAGATATATCTAAGTTAGATAGTGAGGAGCAGTTTATGGGTAGAATTAATCGTTCTTGTAGAAAATCAGGTGTGGTCTATTTCTTTTACTTAGATAAAGAAGATAGAGTCTATAAAAATGATATAAGAGTAGATAAATCTCTAACTCTTATTAATGATAACATAAAAAAATATTTAGAGAATAAAGATTTTAAGAGTTATTATGATTTAGTTTTAGATATTCTTAGAAAAAATTTCAATAATAATTTAGATGATTTTAATCTTGAAAATTTTTTTTGTAATACTGTTGGAAGTTTGGATTTTATAAATATACAGGAAAGAATGAAGCTAATTGATGATGATGACTATGACATGTCTGTTTTCCTTAATAGGATTATTAAAGATAAGGAAAATATTATTAATGGAAATGATATTTGGCAAGAATATAAAGAACTTCTAAAAAGTAATATGAATTATGCTGAAAAGAAGATTAGATTATCTGAAGTTAGAAGCCTTATGAATTATTTTATATATAAAATTCGTAAAAATGAAAATTTATGTTATAACGATAGAATTGGAGATTTAATATATATAGAGGATGGGGAAGACTACTTTAAAGATTTTAAGCTAGATAAAAAGAAATTTATTCAAGATACAGAAACTTTTATATAAAGGAGGAATACTTTAGTTAATGAAAATATAGATAAATATGTTTAAGAATGTCAATATGTACTCAAGAAATGATATTAATGAATAAACACATAAATAACTATAACCCTAAAGGTTTTACTAAATTCCTAGGAGTAAGGATGATTTAAAAAATCAAGTGGAATTTCTATTGAACTTTATATTTTCTAAGGAAATAATAGTAGATGAAATAATTAAAGATATTGAAAATAGATTGACTTATATCGATCTTACATGTATTTAATCATAAAATCTGCCAATTAGGACAATATAAGAGGAAGATAGAAAGGGATGAAGAAATTGCAAAGAGC